>JANOAW010000317.1:0-3202 GCA_031411355.1 Hyphomicrobiaceae bacterium
GCCGCAAGGCAAAGTCGAGGTTGCCCTGGTTAAAGGTGAGAACAAGCATGGTGACGACCGGGTGCGCCGTGCGCGGCCGGGCGAGCAGGACGAGGCGATGCACGCGACGACGCACTACAGCGTCATCGAGCGCCTGGCGCACAAGGCGTCTTGGGTGTCGTTGAAGCCCGTCACCGGCCGGCAGCATCAGTTGCGCGCCCACATGGATATTCTCGGCAACCCCATCATCGGCGATCCCAAATACATGCGCGGTGAGCACGGCTTGATGGAGGCAATTCCAGATCAATTGCACCTGCATGCGCGTCGATTGATGTTGCCCCACCCGATTACGGGCGGCCGGCTCGACGTGTCGGCGCCATTGCCCGCGCATATGCTCAAGACGTGGAAGATGCTCGGCCTGGATCCGAACCGCTTCGATACGGGCGACTGACCAGCAAAAGCGCTGGGGCGGCGGGTTTTGCTGCATCAGTGCGCGCGCAGAGATCGCATCAACGTGCGCATGGCCTCGGGGTGGGTGTGCAGGCGCCAGCGACCGATCAAGCCGGCGGCGATCACGATCACGCCGTTGATGGCGAGGGTCGCGGGGATGCCGATGCGTGCTGCGATGTAGCCCGCGAGCAAACTGCCGATGGGTGCTGTGCCGGCAAAAGCCATGGCGTAGAGCCCGATGACGCGTCCGCGCCAGGCATCGGGGGTCGACTGTTGCAGGATGACGTTGATACTATTGGTCGTCAGCATCAACGACGACGCCATCACAGCCAACAGCAGCATCGACAGCGCGACCGAGCGCGACAATGAGAACAGCACCAGCGCCGCGCCGACGAACAGGGGCGCAATCGAAAGAAGGCGAAGTTGGCGCGAATAGCCGGGTTGCAAAGCGAGGTACAAAGCGGAACCGAGAGCACCGATGCCTGCCGAGCCCATCAAGAGACCCATCGTCGACGAGCGTCCGTCGTAAAAACTGGAGACGATCGACGGCATCAGCGAGACGTAAGGCGTTGCAAACAAGCCGAGTGCTGCAATGGTTGGCAACAGATAGCGCACGGCTGGAAATGCGCCGAGCGCGTGCAGGTTCTCACGCATCGACGTTTTTGGACGCGGCGGAGAAAATGAACTCGCGGAAGCCGGCAGTTTCATCGCCACGAGCGCCGCGATAATACCGCCATAGCTGACGGCGTTGATGACGAAGCACCAGGCTTCCGACATGTAGAGCAACAGCGCGCCCGCAATCGCCGGACCGACCATGCGCCCGGCGTTGAACACCATAGCCGAAAGCGCGATGGCACTCGGCAGAAGATTGCGATCCTCGACGATGTCTTTGAACAATGATTGCCGCACCGGCATCTCGAAGGCGTTGGCTGCGCCGATGGCGGCCGCGACGCACAAGTAGACTTGAATGTCTTCCACACCAGCAAAGGTCAGGGCGGCGAGAAGCGCCGCCAGCAATGCCAGAACGAGATCGATGAGGATCAACGACGGCAGGCGTGGCAGCCGGTCGACCAACGAGCCCGCCACGCCGCCGAACAGCAGATATGAGATGTTGAGCAGGAACCCGGTCACGCCGAGTAAGAAAACCGAGCCGGTCAATCGATAGACCAGCCAGCTCAATGCAACCTGTTGGAACCAGCCACCGAGTACCGAGACGATCTGTCCGGTGACATAGATGCGCACACGGCGCTTTTCCAATGCGGGCGGCAGCCACGGGCGCCAACTCGGCACGCTTATCTCCTTGGGCTCTGTTCTTTTAAGCACAACGGTATCCGCGGGCGCTGTTTCGGACAAGGTGCAGGGCGGCATTGCTGCCTCGCGCCATCGCACAGAACGCGAGCTCGCCTACTTGGCAGTCGAACCCGCGCCGTGACATCACACGGCACTCAGCAACCGATACTCGGAGTTCACCGTGTTCGCTTCGCCCGACATCGCCATAGTCGACACGCCACCGATCCTGCGCATCGCCATCACGCGTGAAAGTCGTCGCAACGCGATTTCAGGCGATGTGCTGGCGGGCCTCGCCGCCGTGTTTCAGCGCGCCGAAAAGGATCGTGCCGTGCGGGCGATCGTCATCACGGGGTCTGGCGACAAGGCCTTCTGCGCCGGAGCCGATCTCACCGGTGACGCATTCAAGCTCGACCCGTCCGAGCCTTACGGACGGCTCGCCGACCTCATGCGGCACGCGCGCCGGCTGAATGTGCCCATCATCGCCCGCGTCAACGGGGCCTGCATGGCCGGCGGCATGGGGCTGCTGGCGATCGCGGATCTTGCGGTCGCCCACGAGCGCTGCGTGTTCGGATTGCCGGAAGTGAAGGTCGGCGTTTTCCCGGCCCAGGTGTTGGCCATGTTGAAGGATATCGTGCCGCGGCGCGCGCTGGCCGAACTCGTCATCACGGGTGAACCCATCGATGCAATGGAGGCGAAGGCGATCGGCCTGGTCAATCACGTGACGGCGGATCTGGACGGCAAACTGGAGTGGTTACTCGCGCGCATCGTGGACAAATCACCGAGCGCCATCCGACGGGCGCTCTACACCATGAAGCGCATCGACATGATGCCGTTCGAAGAGGCGGCAGCCTTCACAGAGAGCCAGATCGCACTCACGGCGCAAACGGAAGATGCCAAGGAAGGTACGACCGCTTTCCGTGAAAAGCGTAAACCGGTCTGGACGGGGCGTTGACCTCTCAGCCTGCGACGGCGAAGCCCCCGGCCGAGGCCGCGCGAGGGATCAAGGAGCGGGGCGCGAGTTTCGGCACCGGTACCACGACCGGAGCTGTCTCGGACGCTGCCGCCGCCGCGGCATTACCGTTGGCTGCGGGATCGTTGCGTGTGACGCCGCTATGAGCGTCGATCAGTCGCTTTTCGAGGAAAGCGATATCGTATCCGGCCGCGGCGCAGGCTTCGATGACCTCAGCCGGTGACTGGTGGCGAGCGGCAGCGATTGCCCAGGCGGCAGCCGTGCGCGCGCCCGAATAGCAGCAGGCGTAGATCGGGCGGGGCATATCGTTGAGGGCGGTCGCGAAGGCACTCAATGTCGCCGCATCCGGCCGTCGGGTGGGGATCGGTAGATGGCGGAACACCAGCCCGGATTTCTCGGCCAGCGCTTTGGCGTCCGCCGACGGCATGAGCCGTTCGACTTCGCCGTCCGGTTGGGTGTTCAGGATCGACCTGAACCCGGCCATGGCCAAAATCGCCACGCCCTCAGCCGTCG
>JANOAW010000318.1:0-2417 GCA_031411355.1 Hyphomicrobiaceae bacterium
ACCGACCGATAGATTTTGCCTGAGAAGTTGACTTTTGCACCGTGGGTCAAGTGTCCGCCATGGGCCAAGCTCATGCCCAAGATCGTATCACCTGGAGCAATCAGCCCCATGTAGACCGCCGCATTAGCCTGAGACCCGGAGTGCGGCTGCACGTTGGCCCAATCAGCACCAAAGAGACGACAAGCCCGCTCGATCGCAAGTTGCTCGACAACGTCGACATGCTCGCATCCGCCGTAGTAGCGCTTGCCGGGATACCCCTCGGCGTACTTGTTGGTCAGCATCGAACCCTGAGCTTCCATGACACGCGGGCTCGCATAGTTTTCCGATGCGATGAGTTCGATGTGCTCTTCCTGCCGCCGACATTCGGCGGCGATGGCGGCCGACAGTTCCTTGTCGAAGGCGGCAATAGTGCGGGTGTCGAACATTGTAACAGCTCGCTTCAGAGTGTGATTGTCGGTGACGACGAGGAACGAGGTTTGCTCTCGATCGCGCCGGAGTACTTTTTAGGTCTGGGTTTCGAGATTCAGGTCGACCATCAATTCGTTGGCGAGGCTTTCGATCGATCGCCTCAACCGGCCTATGTCGAGGTCATCGGGCAGAAGCAGCACAGCGTGCGCCTTGAACATCGGCTCGCCTGAGAAGGAGCCAGCAACCCGTTCCGTCTCAAGTTCGGTGATGCTCACGCCGAGCCCCGCGAGAACGCGTGACAGATCACGCACGATGCCGGGTCGGTCGGCGCCGACAAGATCGAGCGTCATCGGCTTACCGGTCAGCGCTGTGGACACGCCGGCGCGCTCGACAATCAGCTTCAAACCTTTTGTCTCGAGCGATTTCAGATTGGCCAGAAGCGCGTCGGCTTTTACCGCTGGCACCGAAACGTCGAGAATGCCGGCGAATTGCCCGGACAGGCTGGCCATGCGCGTATCGAGCCAGTTGCCCCCGCCGGCCGTGATGACCTCCGAGACTGCATTGACGAGACCGGGCCGGTCGCGGCCGATCACCGCGATGACGAGATGCGTATCCATGCGTGCGATCCTCTCAAGTGCCGGTGTATTCGACCTGTTCATAGTCGCTCAGCGGCGGACAGCTGCAGACCAGAACGCGATCCCCCTGGACGTTGTCGACACGACCCACCGGCGGCCAGTACTTGGATGTCTTCAATGCTGCGCTTGGGAACACCGCTTGTTCGCGCGTGTAACGCCGCTTCCAATCGGCCGCGAGCACCATGGCGGTGTGCGGCGCGTTCTTGAGCGGGTTGTCGGTTTTGTCGAAGGCTCCGCTCGCCACCGCCGCGATCTCCTGGCGGATCGTGATCATGGCATCACAAAAACGATCGAGTTCGGCCTTCGGCTCGCTCTCGGTCGGCTCGATCATCAGGGTGCCGGCGACAGGGAACGACATGGTCGGCGCGTGAAAACCGAAGTCGATCAGGCGTTTTGCGACATCCTCGCCGCTGATGCCCGTTTCCTTCTGCAGCGGTCGCATGTCGATGATGCACTCATGCGCGACGAGGCCCTTCGCATCGCTGTAGAGGATCGGATAATGCGGGGCGAGGCGCTTGGCGATGTAGTTGGCATTGAGGATCGCAATCTCTGAGGCGCGCTTCAATCCCTCGGCACCCATCATCATGATGTAGACCCAGGTGATTGGCAGGATGCCCGCACTGCCCCAGGGCGCGGCGGCCACGGCTCCGTCCTTGCGATCGGGCCATGTGAAGTGTCCGGGCATGAATGGAGCCAAGTGTTTGCGCACGCCGATCGGCCCGACACCCGGCCCCCCACCGCCGTGGGGAATACAGAAGGTCTTGTGCAAGTTGAGGTGCGAGACGTCGCCACCGTAGTGGCCGGGCATGGCGAGGCCGACCTGCGCGTTCATGTTGGCGCCGTCGATGTAGACCTGCCCGCCGTGCTTGTGCACGATGTCGCAGATTTCGGTGACGCGCTCTTCGAAAACGCCGTGCGTCGAGGGATAAGTGATCATGATCGCGGCAAGACTGGCCGCGTGTTTCTCGGCTTTCGCGGCCAGATCGGCGACATCGACGTTGCCCTTGGCGTCGCACGCGACGACGATCACTTGCATGCCGACGAGCTGTGCGGTTGCGGGATTGGTGCCGTGCGCCGAGGAGGGAATGAGGCAGATGTTGCGATGCCCTTCACCGCGGCTGCGATGATAGCCGCGGATCGCGAGCAGGCCCGCGTACTCACCTTGCGCGCCAGAGTTCGGTTGCAGTGAAATCGCGTCGTAGCCGGTGCAGGCGCACAGCATGCGCTCGAGGTCGCCGATCATCTGCATATAGCCGGCCGTCTGATCATGCGGCGCAAATGGGTGCATGCCGCCGAACTCGCGCCACGTCACCGGGATCATTTCTGTCGTTGCGTTGAGTTTCATGGTGCACGAGCCGAGCGGAATCATCGTGC
>JANOAW010000319.1:0-2800 GCA_031411355.1 Hyphomicrobiaceae bacterium
CCGCGGCGCTCATCACGGCCGGCACGATCGGGACTGCCACAGGCTCCGAGTGCGGGGCATCGGCAATACCGGGGACTGCGAGCGGCTGCGTCACCGTGGCGACGTTTCGGGCACGATTGCGCAGAGCGACGACGCCGACCACGACGCCGATTGCGGCGAGACACGCGATCACGGCCGTCAGGGGATGCGACATCCATCTACCCCGACGGCGCTGAGGTCGTTCGTCGTCCCGCCACGCCACGCCGTAGACATGCACCGGCGTCGGAATGTTTTTGACAGCCCGCTCGCCGAGATCGTCGAAAGCGACTGAAAGCTTGCCGATCACCTGCTCGTGCACCGAGCGGGAAACGCAAACGCCGCCGGGTTCGGCCATAGTTTGCAGACGCGCTGCCAGATTGACGCCGTCACCGAGAAGATCGCCGTCACGTTCGACGACATCGCCGATGTTGATGCCGATCCGGAACGTCATGTGACGCGTGGCGGGATAGGCACGATTTCGCGTGCGCAAGCTCTCTTGAATGTCGATCGAACAGCGGACCGCATCGACCGCGCTCGGGAACGCGGCCATGACGGAATCACCGGCGGTATTAAAAATAGTGCCGCCAAACTCACGGATAAAATCGTCGATGACGGCTCTGTAGGCCTTCAGGCGACGCAGCGCATCTTCCTCGTCGTCTGCGACGAGTGTCGCATAACCCGCGACATCCGCCGCGAAAATGGCTGCAATGTTTCGGTTCATGACCTCACGACGCGCCCGAAACGGCTCGACTTGCAAAGACCCGACCGACAATTGCCCGACCGAAACTGCCCCGAGCCGCACCAAGTGTACATCAAGCGGGCACGCCCGTCAGCAGTGCCGTCGCGCACCTCAAATCGATCGCGTGCTCAACCCGTTTCAGCCATCAGCCCGACCGCGGCGATACCGGCGAGCGCGCACGTTTCGTCGTTGTCCGACGTGTCGCCGCTGATACCGACGGCGCCGAGCAGGACACCGGCCGCATCACGGATGAGCACGCCGCCGGGCACCGGTATGAGCTCGCCGCCAGCGAGACTGTTGACCGCATCGATGAAAAACGGATGTTCTTGCGCGCGCTTGAACAACGCCCGCGAGCCAAGTCCCATGGCGAGCGCGCCGGACGCTTTACCGCGCGCGATCTGCTCACGCAGCAGCGACACGCCTGCCTCGGCTCCGAACGCGACCATGCAGCCACGCGCATCAAGAACAGCAACGGCCAACGGCTTCAACGCCAGATCACGCGCCTTGCCGAGGGCGACGTCGATGAGGGCGCGTGACGTTTTCAGGTCGAGGGGCATGATCGGACTCTATTGGGTGGAGATGGGGTCGGCTTCAGGCCAGCACGCGCCGCGCCGAGATCAGATCCGACAGCTTGCGAACGGCTGCGTCCATGGACAACGAGGCCCGTTCACCGGTCTTGCGCTCCTTGATCTCGACTTCGCCGGACTTGATGCCCTTGGGCCCGACGATGAGCTGGAACGGCAGTCCGATCAGGTCCATGGAGGCAAATTTGGCGCCCGCACGATCGTCGGTATCGTCCAACAGCACCGAAACCCCGGCGCGTTCCAGCTTCTGATACAGTTCGTTGCAGGCATAGTCGGTATCTTTGTCACCGGCCTTGAGATTGATCAGCCCGACTTCGAACGGCGCAATCGAGACCGGCCAGACGATACCGTCCTTGTCGTGGCCGGCTTCGATGACGGCGGCAGCGACCCGCGTCGGCCCGATGCCGTAGCTGCCCATGTGCACAGTCACAGGCTTGCCGTCCGCGCCCTGCACCTGGGCTTTCATCGGCTCGGAATACTTGGTGCCGAAATAGAAGATGTGGCCGACTTCGATTCCGCGCGCCGAGACGCGCTTATCGGCGGCGATCGCGTCGTAATCGGCGGCCTTGTGCATTTCCGACGTCGCCGCATAGAGCGCCGTCCACTTGTCGACGGTCGCTTGCAGGGCGGCGACGTCGTCGAAGTTGGTGGTCGAGGCGGGAATGGCGTAGTCGAGGTAGTCCTTATGGCAGAACACTTCGCTTTCGCCGGTTTCGGCGAGGATGATGAACTCGTGGCTGAGATCGCCGCCGATGGGTCCCGTGTCGGCGCGCATGGGGATCGACTTCAGGCCGAGGCGCGCGAACGTGCGCAGATAGGCGACGAACATGCGGTTGTAGGCGTGGCGTGCGCTCTTTTCGTCGATGTCGAAGGAATAGGCGTCCTTCATCAGGAACTCTCGGCTGCGCATGACGCCGAAGCGCGGGCGCACCTCGTCGCGGAACTTCCACTGGATGTGGTACATGTTCAGCGGCAACTGCTTGTAGCTTTTGACGTGGCTCCGAAAGATGTCCGTGATCATCTCTTCGTTGGTCGGCCCAAACAGCATCTCACGCTCGTGGCGGTCGCCGATGCGGAGCATCTCTTTCCCGTAGGCGTCATAGCGCCCGCTTTCACGCCACAGGTCGGCCGACTGGATGGTCGGCATCAAAAGCTCGACCGCGCCCGAGCGGTTCTGCTCGTCGCGGATGATGCGGTTGATTTTCTCGAGCACCCGCAAACCCATCGGCAACCACGCATAAATGCCGGCGGCTTCCTGCTTGATCATGCCGGCGCGCAGCATCAGCTGATGCGAGGCGATCTCGGCCTCTTTCGGCGTCTCTTTCAAGACGGGCAAAAAATAACGGGACAGGCGCATGGGGCGGGCTCACGGGAAACAGCCTGACCGTATCGAGAGCCGGCTGCGTAGGATGTTCGGGCCTGATAGCCACATCTGCCGCCCGAGACAATGGCCAGCTCG
>JANOAW010000320.1:0-5232 GCA_031411355.1 Hyphomicrobiaceae bacterium
CTGCATGGCTTCGTGAACCGATGCCAGAATCTTGCTCTTGTAGGTCTTAGTCATCGCACATCACCTCCATCCATTTGCCGCCATCGAGCAGCGTAGCCACGTCATCGTCAGACCATCCGAGAACTTCGCCAGCGGCCTTGCGCAGTTCACTCAGTTCGTCGTCAGAAATGTTGTCCTGCTCGCTCTTGGCGAAGCCGTGTAGGAACACCGCTCGCGTTTCGATGCGGAACGCCACCAGAGTGCGATAGCCGCCTGACCGTCCTTGGCCGGGTCGCGCCACGCGCTGCTTGATGACATGGCCGCCAAGGTCAGCATCGACAAGACCGCGTTCCGCACGGTCGATAGCCTCGCACAGTGCGGCATCTGAGATGCGTTCCTTGCGAGCGAAGCGCCCGAAGGCTCGCGTCTTGAAAATCCGCACCTGACCCCTTGCTGCCCCCCTTGCTACATCGAACAATTATACTACCCTAGGGGTAGTAACGCAAGACCGCTGTTGCCAGACGGGTCCAACCTCGAACGGCGTCGGCGGCCCATAGATGACTCTACCGAATATCCCCCTTTCGGAGCTGGATATCCGTCCTGTATGGTCACGCTTGCGTGTGAAAAACGCTCCAGCCTGCAATCGATCCGCCCACGCCGAGGAAACGCTCCATGATTCGCCGCACTCTACTCGCTGGCATCGCCGCGGGCGCGATGGTCGCCGCAGCGCCCGCCGCAGCCCAGCAGACCAAATGGAATTTGCCCGCCGCGTATTCGAATTCGAACTACCACACCGAAAATCTGGTTCAGTTCGCCAAGGACGTGGAAACCGCAACCGGTGGCAAACTCGCGATCACCGTCCACGGCAACGCTTCGCTGTTCAAAGCGCCCGACATCAAGAAGGCCGTCGTCACCGGCCAAGCGCAGATGGGCGAGATCCTGATCTCGAACCACGAGAACGAGGATGCGGTGTTCGGCATCGACGTCGTGCCGTTCCTGGCCACGAGCTTTGCTGACTCACAGAAACTCTGGGACGTCTCCAAGGGCGCCATCGAGAAAAAGCTCGATGCACAGGGCCTGAAAGTTTTGTTCGTCGTGCCGTGGGGACCGCAAGGCATCTACTCGAGCAAGGAACTCAAGACCATCGACGACATGAAAGGCCTGAAGTTCCGCTCCTACAACGTCGGCACCACGCGCATCGCCGAACTTGCAGGCGCGCAGTCCGTGACTATCCAGGCGGCCGAACTGCCGCAAGCGCTCGCGACAGGTGTGGTCAACTCCTTCATTTCCTCGGGCTCGACGGGCTACGACAGCAAGGTCTGGGAGAGCCTCAAGTTCTGGTACGACACGCAGGCGTGGATCCCGAAGAACATCACCTTCGTCAACAAGGCCGTGTTCGATGCATTGCCGAAGGATCAACAGGACGCCGTCCTGGCACAGGCCAAGATCGCTCAGGATCGCGGCTGGAAAATCGCTCAGGAAAAGGCCACCTGGTATGTCACGGAACTGAAAGCCAAGGGCATGACGGTGGAGCCGCCATCGCCCGCATTCGCAGCCAGCCTGAAAAAGTTCGGCGAGGACCTGACGGCAGGATGGCTCAAACGCGCTGGCAAAGACGGCGAAGACATCGTCGCCGCCTTCCGCAAATGAGCGCTTGAAACGTCACGCTAACCCCGTCCACGGTCATGCCGCGGGCGGGTTTTTTGTCCACAAGCCATCCCGACGCGCATCCCGGCGGGCATTCCAACCGTTTACCAGGAAGCGCTCAGCTCTCTGGCGGGTATGGCCGCATCTGCCTACGTTCCATCACCTCTATCCGGCAGCCAATTATGCGCTCAACGTTTTTCGCCCTGGCGCTTTTGGCGCTGCTGATTGACACCGCGGCGGCCGACGGTCAGCGCATCGTATCTTCGGCACACGCAAATCACGGCGGCGACGACGGCAAAATCTTGTGTCTGGCGGGGTGCGGAAGCATCTCGCCAGTGATCGTCTATCAACGGCCCGGCGGCGGCCCGCTGGTTGCGCCCGATCGGCCGCATTGGAAAGAACATACGTTCGGCGTCTGGTGTGCCGACGGCATGGGTTGCAAGGCCATCGGCAACATCCGCATCGGACATCGCGGGCACGGATCATATTACCGCGGTGATCCATTCTGGCGCTGACGTCTCGATATCATACGCACACTCAGCGTCTGCTAACGCTCTATCTAAGGGTTGCTCAACTCGGTTCGATTAGACTTGGCGCAGTTCGTGCGTCGGGGATCGACATGACCATTGGCAAACCTGTCGTCTACGGCCTGCTCGGTGCCATTTTTGGGCTGCCGCTGCTTTTAATGGCGCTGTTCGGCACGCCGAAATTCGGCACCTACCTGCTGGTGCCGTTGCCCGGTGGCGACATCGACGCCTCGCGCTTGAAGTCGCTCATGACGGCCACCGATACGGCGTTCGCTGGCGGAGCGACGGCTGCAGCGGCACGTCTCGCGGCTATGCGGCGCATGCTGACGACCAAATACGAGGTCTCCTCCAACAATCGCGGCCTGGTGGTCGCCGTAGTCTCGATCACCGACCCGCAAAGCCTGCCCAAGGGCGAACGTAGGCGCATCGATGTCGACTTTGCCGAGACCTCCAAAGCGGCGCTGCTCGTGATCGCCGATCAACCGGTCGTCTGGGCCGCTCGCAACGCCAAACCCGAGCATCGCGCCAAGTTCGCGGTCGAGAGCCAAGCCGTCTTCGACGTCGCCGATCTGCGCCCGGGCATGTTCGCCGGCTTTCGCTCGCGCGCATTCGGCTCGGGCGACGTCACCGGGCCGCGTGATCTTGAACGTGACGACAACCGCAGCGCCAAGGTGCGGTTCTGCTCGAGCCTCAAAGCCTGGATCGGTCACTTCGAAGTGCCAGTTGCCGACGTGCGCGTCTGGGAGATTTCGAATCCGACGCAGATCAATCTCGTCGGCGACAAGGTCACCTCGACGGGCGGCAAACAACGCCGACCATTCTATGCCAGCGACTATTGCCGCTGACCACCGATCACACCGGTAGTGGGACCCCGGCGACACCGAACGCCTCGACTTGGCGCATACGCACGGTGTCGGCGTCGAACGGGCCGAGCATGTCTTCGAACTGGCGGAACCAATTCATCTTGGCATTCAGGTGCAGGAACACGCCGCCGAGGCCGATGGCGGCCCGGTCCATGAACACGAATTCGCGTGGCACCGTGACCGGCCCCTTGTCCTTCAATGCCTTGTGCACGGTGAACGCTTCCTTGCGACCATAGTCGCCAGCGCTCACCCCTTCGGCAATGGTGCGCTCGCGATCGTCGAGCAACGGCGCATAGATAAAACGCGCCCAGATGCTGAGCGTGTCGATCAGCTCCTTGGTCAGTCCCTTGAAACCCCAGGTTTCATAGGCATCGACGATGGCCGCACGATCGTTGCGCAACAGGCCGTTGCGCAGATTGACCACCCCGGCAATGAACGAGGGGTAGAATTTTCGGATGCAGCCATAGTCGAGCAGGTTGACGCCGGCGGGCCGAGCGCCGTTCTCAAAAATACTGTAATTGCCGAGATGCGGGTCGCCATGAATGACGCCATAGCGTGAAAACGGCAACCACCAGGCACGGAACATCGCCGTCGCAATGGCATTGCGATCATCGATGGACGCGCCTTTATACGACAGCAGCGGTTTGCCCTCGAGCCAGTTCATGGTCAGCAACCGTTTGGTCGACAGTTCCGGCCGCATTTCCGGCACCCGCACCGTCGGATCGTCGCGAAAAATATGGTGGTACAGCCGCATGTGCCGGGACTCGAGATCATAATCGAGTTCTTCGCGCAGGCGCTCCGCAATCTCCTCCATGATCTGGCTGGTGTCGATGGCGCGGCTCATGCGGGCGTGCAGCTTGAACACGAGGCGCAATTGCGACAGGTCGGCTTCGACCGCCGACTGCATATCGGGATATTGGAGCTTGGCTGCCAGAGCATTGCCGTCGTGGTGGGTGGCGCGGTGAACTTGCCCAAGGGAGGCCGAGGCCGCCGGTTCGAGCTCGAAGGCGCGAAACTTTGTTGCCCACTCCGGTCCCAGTTCGGCGATCATCCGGCGCTTGACGAACACGCCGCTCATTGGCGGCGCCTGGCTCTGCAGTTGTGATAATTCCTGCGCGTATTCCTTGGGCAGCGCTTCAGGAATGGTCGACAACAATTGTGCGACCTTCATAATCGGCCCCTTGAGACCGCCGAGCGCCGCGGCCAGATCCATGGCCGTTTTGCGATCGTCACCATCGATACCGAACAGGCGTTGGCCCGCAACCTTGGCCGCGATGGCGCCGACGTTGGTGCCGACCTTCATATAGCGTGCGGCACGTGCGGAGAGCCTGTTCTGCTCGTCGTCGCTCATGTTGGCACCTCCGCCTCGGCATGGAGCCACACGTGAGCCCGCGCCACGCGGCGATCAAGGCATCGGCGCGCCATGTCGCAGCGACCGCTGCGATCCCGTGACAGGCGCCATCGCGCCCATCACGGGATCGTCGCCGCGTTATCAGTCCTTGTTGCGCACCTTTTTGGCGATCTTGGCCGCGCGCTTGACGGCATTCTCGGTCTTGCGCGCGCGCGCCTGGATCTTCTTGCGGCGCTGGTCACCCATCTTCGGCATCGTCGTTCTCCTGAGGTACAGTGTTTGCGGCTACTATTCGGACGTCTCAAGCCTTACGGCCCTTATCTGCATTGTTCAGGCGCGCGATCAAGCTGGATGTGTCCCAACGGTTGCCGCCCAACGACTGAACTTCGGCATAGAACTGATCGACAATGGCGACGACCGGCAGCGACGCGCCGTTCTTGCGCGCTTCATCGAGGGCGATCGAGAGATCCTTGCGCATCCAATCGACTGCGAAACCAAAGTCGAACTTGCCGTCACCCATGGTCTTCCAGCGGTTTTCCATCTGCCACGAACCCGCAGCCCCCTTGGAAATCGTTTCCATGACTTTGGGCAGGTCGAGGCCGGCCTTCTGCGCCATGTGGATGCCTTCAGCGAGACCTTGAACGAGGCCTGCGATGCAGATCTGGTTGACCATCTTGGTCACTTGCCCGGCACCCGAGGCGCCGATCAGGGTCGACATGCGCGCGAACAGGTCGATCACCGGCTTGGCACGATCGAACACGGGCGCATCGCCACCGCACATGACGGTCAGCACACCGTTGACGGCACCGGCTTGGCCGCCCGAGACCGGCGCATCGATGAAGTCGAAGCCTTTGGTTTTGGCGGC
>JANOAW010000321.1:0-3863 GCA_031411355.1 Hyphomicrobiaceae bacterium
ACAACAACCACGTCCCTCACCGCGCTGCTGCTCGCAGGCCTCGTTTCCACGGCGCCTGTTATGGCGCAGACCGCACCGCCGACAGGCCCCTTTACCGCGCCCGTGGTGACCAAATCCAAGCCGACCGCACCGAAACCGCAAGCCGCGCCGCCCGTTGCCCCCGTCCAAGCGCCAGCCGCCGCGCCGCAGGCAGCTCAACCGGCTGCAGCGCCTCTGACTACCGGAACTATTGCCGCGCCTGTGTTCCAGACCCAGGAGCAGCTGGCCAAGGCCGGTGTGCGCCGCTGCCTGCAGACGGCACAGGCCGTTGGCCAGGCGAGTATGCTCGGCTCCAGCCAGTATGCGGCGGTTTCGACCTGGAACAACAAGCAGCCCGATAACCGCTTCAGCGTGTCGATGATCGGCCAACAGTTCGCGCCTGGTCAGAACTCGACGCCGAACAGCCTCAGCGGCGTCTTCTCGGTGCCAACGCCCGAGGGCAAATGCGACGCCGCCTCGGTGCAGATCGTGCCGACCACGGACCCATGCACGACGGTGCAGGCGCAGATTCTCACCAAAGGCCGCTCGCTCGGCAATCTGGCCGGCGTGTCGCTGTTGACCAACGCGGCCAACGCCCAGGTGATGCTGATGCCAGCGGCCAACAACAGCTGCGTACTGGTCGTGCTCAGCACGATCTATTCAGAGTGAGCCGGTCGCCGTGATGGGAGCGCTTGCTGTCGCATTCCTCGTCTAGCGAAGTCCGCGTCGAGCGTACGGCCGAGGTCGGCGCCACTGCGAACAAGATCTTCCCCATGATCAACGACCTCAGGCCGTTCAACACATGGAACCCCTTCGCCAAAGCCGATCCCGCGTCCGTCATCACCTACAACGGGCCGGAACCGGGCTTTGGCGCAGTCTATGACTGAGTGTATGCGCACAACCAGCGTGCAGGCGTCACAGGGTGAAGCCACCATCGATGACCAGTTCAGCGCCGGTGATATAGCGGGCTTCATCCGACAGCAGAAAGACGGCTGCGTGCCCGACATCTTCGGGTCGCCCGAAGTCGGCCAATGGGATGCTGGCGAGGCGCGCCGCGCGCGCGGCAGGTTCGGTGATGAGTTGATCCCCCATGGGGGTTTCGATGACGCCTGGGTGCAACGAGTTGCACCGCACCTTCCAGCCGGCGCGGCCACAGTGCACGGCAACCGACTTGGTCAGCTGGCGCACGGCCGCTTTGCTCATGCCATAGGACACCAGCGGCGGTGTCGCCTTCAAGCCCGCGACCGAGGAGAGATTGACGATCGATCCACCGCCACTGTCGCGCATGACGGGCGCCGCCATCTGGCAGCCCAGAAACACGCCTTCGACATTGACCGCGAACAGGCGGCGCAGGGAATCGACGTCTTCGGTCTCGATCGTATGTGGCACTTTGCCGAGCACGCCGGCGTTGTTGACGAGCCCGTGCAACGCGCCGAAGCGCGACTTCACGTCGGCGAGCACGCGGGTCCAATCGTCGGCTCTGGTCGTGTCGTGCGGCATGAAATGCGCCCGTTGGCCGGCCAAGCGCACGGTCTCGCGACCGCCTTCGGCATCGATGTCGGTACCGACGACAGTCGCGTCCGCCGCCGCACACAAGATTGCAGTCGAGCGGCCGAGACCGGACCCGGCTCCCGTGATCAGAATGACTTTGTTCGACAAGCGTCCCATGACGGCCTCATGTGATTTCTCTCCTCGCCATGGTGCACGCGTGGTTGCTCGTCTGTCGAGCACCCTCGTCGGGTGAGGTGGCGCGACGCGTACGAGGCCAGAATCACGTCTGATTCACTTCGGAGGCAGCCTCGGCTCCGGGGTGACGACGATGCCGGTGGTGGTGTTGCCGTCGCCATCGTCGACGACGTTGGCGCCGTTATCGATCGAGTGGCGAGCGGCTTTGCCAGCGCCACGATCGACAGCGGCTTTGCGGCCATCCGTTACCGTACCTCCGTCGCGACGCACGCGTGCGCTGTCGTCGTCTGGCGGGCGATACGACCGCCGTACTGTGTCGGCGTCGGGCAAAGCGGCTGCGTGCGGTACAACGAGACGCTGCGGCTCGCGCGGCAAGGCTCGGCCGGTCTCGATCGATGGAATTGCGGACGGCCTTGGCAACGGCCACCGCGCAATCACCGGTCTCGCCGTTGGCGACGACGGTAGCAGGCGTATCGTGGGTGGCGATGTGTCGATCCGCTCGGGCGGTCGGACTACAGCGCGCTGTGTCGGTTGCGGTGGCAAGCTCTGTCTAATCGGCAGTATCGGGCGTGAGTCATGCTTCGGCGCGGGTCCACTCAACCGTTGCATTTGACGCGTTATATCGCCGGCTGGTGGGACATTCGTTCGAGCACGCTGGACGATGATATTCGGCAGCGATCGCCGCTCGAGGCGTGGGATGTCACGCACGATCGGGCCGGGCACGAAGGGCTGTCGCACCACCAGCGCAGGCTTTCGATGCAGTGGCGAAGCGTCGGCTGTCCCGATGGTCTGGGTGACGGCGATCAGGCAGCAAGCGAACGATAGGAGCGGGCGGGTCATTGATCTTCACCGGCCGGTGCGCGAACGAGCGGAATGAAATCTCCGCCCTCGCTGCCGTTCTGCCCTGTCCCGATCGACGACGCTGTTCCCAATGAAACAGGTGAAAGTGGCAGATCCGCCGCGGTCTTACGCAGTCACTTGGTCAAAACGACAAAATCAGTACCTTTGCCCGTTTCGTTGCTGATGCCCTGGTCTGAGACGATCACCGTCGCGCCGGTCCACAGACGCCTGCCGATCTCGGTCGCAAATGTCGGATCGATGACGATGCGATCAAGCGCGGCGCTGGCTGAAAGGCGACCGATCGCACCGTCTGCGATCGATACGGATGTCCAGCGCAGCGCTCCATCGTCGGCTGCGATCGCCGTGAAGACATGTGTTCCCAGCGGGACCTGGGCATCCCGGAAGGACACGTCGCCGTCAAGAATCGTCTGCCATCCCTGGCGCACCAGAACCTTGCCCTCTTTGCGCGAAATGAAGACGGTGATCGGCTCCGTGCCACGTTGCGCCCGCTTGGCTGCGACATCAGCGGCGTCGGCCGCGTCCTCAAGGAGCCGCGCAGTTCGTGCTGCGACGAAGCTGGTGTCATAGGCGGCCACTTCAGCCATGCGGGCGCTGGCCAGGGCTGCCGTTGAGTCCTCGACGGCTTCGTCGGCCGCATGCACCGACGCCTCGGCCTGCATCCGCTCTTCGTCCGTCGTCGCCGACGCCATCAGGCGGCGCGTTTTCAACGCCATCTCGGAAAATTCGGCGACCTGCCGCGCTGCGACGATGCGCTCGTCACGTGTCCGGTCGCTCGCACGGGCGGACGTGGTCGCGGCATCCAGCGCCGAGCGGGCTCGTGCGGTTGCGTCGACATGTTCGGCTGCAAGGCGCCGCTTTTCGAACTCAGCCATTTGCACGGGATCGAGACGGCGCGTCGCCGGAGGTTCGCTCTGGCCGGCGGATGCCAAAGTGAGCGACCCAGAGCCGGTTGCCGACGCCGTCATGGTCACCTCGGTCATGATCGGCACCGGCAACTTGACGTGCGTGATCGCTTGCGGCGCCACCTGATCGGGGGTGACGACGACGCGTGCGCCCATGCGTGTCAAAGTGAACAAACGTTCGGCAAAATCAAATGGCAGGCGCACACAACCATGCGAGGCTCGATAGCCGGGCAACTTGCCGGCGTGCAGAGCTATGCCGGACCAGGTCAAGCGTTGCATGAACGGCATGGGCGCGCCGGAGTAGATGTTGCTCTCGTGGTATTTGTTCTTCTGTATGATGCTGAACACGCCCGTCGGGGTGCGGTAACCGTCCATGCCCGACGAGATCGGCGAAAT
>JANOAW010000322.1:0-3104 GCA_031411355.1 Hyphomicrobiaceae bacterium
CTCATGCTCACCGCCGCGATCGCCGTTCAACTGCTGCTCATGATCGGTGTGCCGCTGCTGCTTTTCTGGGTGGTGCCGTATCGTTTCGGCACGACGCGAATGCTGCTGCTCTGGGGCGCTGTCGTGTTCGTCGCGTCGCAAGCAGCGCGCTGGCCATTCCTGTGGGGACTGAAGTGGCTCTGCGAAAATGGCATGGGACCGCACATGAGTGGCATCACATGGCTCGTCACGCTGTGCCTCACGTCCGGTGTGTTCGAGGAAGGCGCACGCTACATCGGTTATCGCACGGTCGCGAAAGACGCACGCACGTGGGCCGGCGGTATCACGTATGGCCTTGGGCACGGCGGCGGCGAAGCGATCATCGTCGGTACGTTCGTCGCAGCCGGAGCCGCAAATGCTCTGGCGTATTGGCATTTCGAGGGACTGCTGCTGTTCATTCCGGACCCGTCGCAACGCGTGCTGGTTGCCGAGCACGTTCGCCAGTACTGGGCCATGCCCTGGTACATACCGCTGCTCGGCGGTTTCGAGCGCCTGCCGGCGATATGTTTTCACGTTGCCATGTCGCTGGTTGTCATGCGCGCGGTCGTGACCCGTCACTTCGGCTGGCTGTTGCTGGCCATGATCCTGCATGGCGGGTCAAATGCTATCGCTGTTGTGTTGATGGCATCATATGGTGTGTTCGCCGTCGAAGCCGCTCTGGCGCTGCTGGCGATAGTCTGGATCGCGATCATTGTGCGCTGGCGCGCGCGCCCGAGCGCGTCAGCCACGACTTGAGGACACAGCAATGCTGCTTGCCACCACCGTGATCCGTCGTGCCGAGATGGCCGGTAAGATCGCCGTCGACACGATCACGCTCGACCGCGCCGCACGCTATCGTCGTCGGATCGCCATGACCACCGATCACGGACATGAGGTCCTGCTCGATCTCGCCGAAGCGACTTATCTTGCCGACGGCGACGGGCTGCTGCTCGACGACATGCGCCTCGTCGCGATCGTCGCTGAAGCGGAAGCGCTGCTCGAGATCCGTGCGCCAAGTGCACCCGCATTGGCGCGTATCGCCTGGCACATCGGCAATCGGCACACGGCCTGCGAAATCACCGCCGACGCGCTCTTCATTCAGCCAGATCATGTGCTTCAGTCGATGGTAATCGGCCTCTCCGCTAATGTGCGTCACGTAATGCGGCCGTTCGAGCCCGAGGGCGGCGCCTACGGCAGTAAGGGGCCGTTGCAGACCAGCCACCATCATCACGGCGACGGGTCGCACGCGCATGACCACGGGCATGACCACGGGCACGACCACGGGCCGAGCAAATCATGATCATCCATTTGAACGGTTGGCCAGGGGTCGGTAAGCGCACGATTGGCGGCCATCTCGCCAACAGACTTGGTGCACGTCTGATCGACAATCATCTACTTCACGACGTCGGGATCGTGTGTGCCGGACTGGCAAATCCGGCTCGTTGGCAGCTCTACGAGCAGGTGCGAAGTGCTGCGTATGCGGCCTTGTCGCAGCATCCCGCGGACGACATCTTCGTCATGACCAACGGTCTGTGCGATGAGAGTTCGCGCGAGATCGCGGCTTGGCAACATGTCGTGGAACTCGCAATTTTGCGTGGCGTGCCGCTGGTGCCCGTCGTTTTGGAAGCGGCTGGGGATGAGATCGAGTGTCGGGTCGAAAGTCCCGACCGCAAGGGCACGAAACTCAGCGATGCGACTATCCTTCGTCAGATGATCGCGGGGGCAACATTGCAGCGGCCCGCGGTCGACGAGTTGATCATGTTGGAAGTGACCGCACTGTCAGCTGAACGCGCGGCTGAGGAGATCGCTGACCGGATCAGCGAGATGCGCCCGCGGCTGACGCCTGCGACGCGGCGACATCTACAGTTCCATCCAGGCGGTTTGCGATGAGGGGACACGAGCCAGCCACACGTGACAGCGTGATCGAGCGACAGGGATACGACACAGCGTCTTTGCTGCGCATCTGGTTGTCGCCGTCGTTTCCGGTTGGCGCTTATGCGTACAGTCACGGGTTAGAGGCCGCCGTTGCGGCGGGGCTCGTGACGACGCGGTTGGATCTGGAGGCGTGGTTGCGGGCGTTGTTGCGACACGGTTCAGTGCGCAGTGATTTGATACTGCTCGCGAACGCCCACGCTTGCAGGGTTGGTGTCACTGAACCCACCATCGCCGACATCAACGTGCTAGCGCTCGCACTGCAACCGTCCGCTGAGCGCTATCTCGAAACGTCGCAGCAAGGTGGCTCGTTCGTCGCCACGTGCCTGGCTGCGTGGCCGTCAGAGGCGACGACGAATTTGCGCCGGCACTGTCCCGATGCGATCGCGTATCCTGTCGCGCTCGGGGTCGCGGCAGCGGGACATGGCATCGCCGTGTCGGACGTGCTCAAGGCGATGGCGCTCGCCTTCGTCCAGAACCTCGTCTCGGCAGCGATCCGTTTGTCGGTCATCGGACAAACAGATGGGCAACGCGTGACGGCGGCTGTCATGCCGGATATCGCAGCTGCCGCTGACTTCGCCGAGACAGCCACACTCGACGATCTCGGCGCAGCATGCTTTTCGTCGGATCTCGCCTGCATCGAACACGAAACTCTGACGACCCGATTGTTCCGGTCATGATCATCGCGCTCGGATTTACACTGACCATCTGTTTGTGGCTGCTCGCACGGGTGCACGCCATGTGGGGCTATGGCGGCGTATGGCCGGCAAAAAGTGAAGCGGAGTTAGCGCGCATGGTGGTCGGTGTGAGGGGGATCTCGCGCATGCCCTCACGAGCCGCCTGTTTCGGCGTTGCCGTTGTCCTGGTCGCGGTCGGCTTCTGGCCGCTGTGGCGCATCGGCATGATCGTATCACCGATGTCGGACGTCCCTTCGCTTGCGCTCGGGGTCGTCGTCGCCGGTGCGCTCGTCTTGCGTGGCGTCGCCGCCTACGTGCCAGCATGGCGACGTCGCTTGCCGGAACAACCGTTCGCCACCTATGACCGCCGATACTATGGGCCAGCGTGTCTTGCGTTGGCCGCGGGTTTCGCCGTGCTCGTCTTCGCAGGAGCTGCCTGATGTCCAGACATTCCACACACGGGCCGTTGCGCGTCGG
>JANOAW010000323.1:0-1847 GCA_031411355.1 Hyphomicrobiaceae bacterium
GCTGTGCTGGCCGATGATCATGCCCTCGTAGACGCGCACTTGCGCATCGATCAGCATGGGGCCGCGCTCCTGCAGTTTGAACAAAGAGTAGGCGGTCGAGTCGCCGACGCTGTTGGAGATCATGACGCCCGTGACGCGGCCGGGAATGTCGCCCTTGAACGGGGCATAGGAGTGGAACAGGCGGTTCATCACGGCTGTGCCGCGACTGTCCGTCATCAGTTCGCTTTGATAGCCGATCAGGCCGCGCGTCGGACAATGGAACACGATGCGTGTGCGCCCGCCGCCCGAAGGACGCATTTCCTGCATGTCGCCCTTGCGCTCAGACAGTTTGCGCACGACGACACCGGTGTGCTCGTCGTCGATGTCGATGATGACTTCCTCGACCGGCTCGAGCTTTTGGCCGTTCTCTTCGCGCACGACGACACGCGGACGCGAGACCGTCAATTCAAAGCCTTCGCGGCGCATGTTCTCGATGAGAATACCGAGCTGCAATTCGCCGCGGCCGGCGACTTCATAGGCGTCCTTGTCGTCCATTTCGCGAATGCGGATGGCGACGTTGCGCTCCGCCTCCCGCAGCAGCCGATCGCGAATGACGCGCGTCTGAACCTTGTCGCCCTCCTGGCCGACGAAGGGACCGTCATTGATCCGAAACAGCATGGCGAGTGTCGGCGGATCGATCGGCTGAGCATAGATCGGCGTGTCGATCGAGGGGTCGCACAGCGTGTCGGCCACGGTTGCCTCGGTCACGCCCGCGATGGCGACGATATCACCGGCTTCGGCGATATCGAGCGGCGTACGTTCGAGGCCACGGAAAGCCAGGATCTTCGTCACCTTGGTATTTTCGATCAGCTTGCCGTCGCGCGACATCGCCTTGATGATCTGGTTCGGCTTGATCGAGCCCGAACGGATGCGCCCGGTCAGGATGCGGCCGAGATAGGGATCGGCTTCGAGCGTCGTCGCCAGCATGCGGAACGGGCCCTCTTCAGCGATCGGCGCGGGCACGTGCTTGATGATCAGATCGAACAACGGTTTCAGGCTCTCCTTCGGACCAGCCGGGTCTTCAGCCATCCAGCCATCGCGGCCCGAACCATACAAGATCGGGAAGTCGAGCTGGGCGTCGGAGGCGTCGAGACCGGTGAAGAGATCGAAGATTTCGTTCAAAACCTGATCGTGGCGTTCATCGGGGCGGTCGATCTTGTTGACGATCACGATCGGCTTCATGCCGAGCTTCAGCGCCTTCGAGAGCACGAACTTTGTTTGCGGCAACGGCCCTTCAGAGGCGTCGCACAGCAGCACCACGCCATCGACCATGTTCAAGATGCGCTCGACTTCACCGCCGAAGTCGGCGTGGCCTGGCGTGTCGACGATGTTGATGCGGATATCACCCCAAAGCACCGACGTGCTCTTGGCGAGAATGGTAATGCCCCGCTCGCGCTCGAGGTCGTTGCTGTCCATCGCCTGGCTCTCGACCTTCTGGTTTTCCCGGAAGGCGCCCGACTGTTTCAGCAGGGCGTCGACGAGCGTCGTTTTGCCATGGTCGACGTGTGCGATAATCGCGATGTTGCGCAGTTGCATGGATGTTCCATTTCGTCAGCAGCGCTTGTCCCCGAGCCGACGGCAATGGGCCAAAGCGCAATGCGCGCAAGGCACTTGCCCGCGCGCGAATGATCCAGTGGCGCGGCCGGTAGCACACTGACGGCGTGGGCGCCACTGTGGTGCAATGGCCTGAGGTGCAATGGCCTATCGCGATCCGGGCCCACCGGCCCCCGAAACCACCCCGCACATGGTGTCGGTACAAACAGCAACACCGGGACGATCCCGGTGTTGCAACGTCACGAAAGGTTCAC
>JANOAW010000324.1:0-2689 GCA_031411355.1 Hyphomicrobiaceae bacterium
ACTTCGACCAGATGATGGTGTTGCATGCTCCCAGAACGGCCGACACCGACGCCTATGTGCGCATCTACAATACCGACGGCAGCGAAGCTGGTGCCTGTGGCAACGGCACGCGCTGCGTTGCCTGGGTGATTCACGAGGCCACCGGCAAACGCCAGTTCGCCATCGAGACGCGGCCGGGCGTCCTGACGGCGACCGTGCGCGACAAGACCCATATCACCGTCGACATGGGCGTTCCGAAGTTTGCCTGGCAGGACATTCCGCTGGTCGAGGCGTTTCACGACACCCGCCACATCGAGTTGCAGGTCGGCCCTATCGACGCACCACTCATCCACTCGCCCTCGGTGGTCAATGTCGGCAATCCCCATTGTATCTTCTGGGTCGACCGTCTCGACATCGTCGACCTCGGCCGCATCGGTCCGATGTTGGAACACCACAGACTATTTCCCGATCGCGCCAACGTCACGCTCGCGCACGTGAAATCGTTGACCGAAATCGATATCCAGGTTTGGGAACGCGGCGCCGGACTGACCAGGGCCTGCGGATCGGCCGCGTGTGCGACGGCCGTTTGTGCGGCGCGCAAGAAATTCACGGGTCGGGCGGTGCGTGTCAATCTGCCGGGCGGCGCTCTGCATATCGAATGGACCGCCGACGACCGCATGCTCATGACCGGGCCGGTCCAGGACGAGTATGCGGGCCTGATCGGCGCGTGACGACCTCGATCCCGTCGACGAAGAGGTACCTATGACCGTGTCGTTCGACAATACCTACGCGCGCTTGCCCGACCGTTTCCATGCCAAGCTGGCGCCGACGCCGGTTGCGCGCCCGCGCCTGATCCGCCTCAACATCGCCCTGGCTCGCGACCTTGGCCTGGACGCTGACTGGCTCGCCTCCGACGATGGCGTGGCCATGCTGTCCGGCAACCGAGTGCCACCCGGCGCCGAGCCTCTGGCCCAGGCCTATGCGGGACACCAGTTCGGCGGCTTTTCTCCGCAACTCGGTGATGGTCGCGCGATCCTGCTCGGCGAGGTCGTCGGATCCGACGGCATGCGGCGCGACATCCAGTTGAAGGGCTCCGGTCCGACACCCTATTCGCGCCGTGGGGACGGGCGGGCGGCGCTTGGGCCGGTACTGCGCGAATATATTGTCGCGGAAGCCATGCACGCACTCGGCATACCGACGACGCGGGCGTTGGCGGCCGTTACGACTGGCGAGCACGTGTTTCGCGATGCAGCACTGCCAGGAGGTGTCCTGACCCGGATCGCTGCCAGCCATATCCGGGTCGGCACATTTCAATATTTCGCAGCCCGCGGCGACACCGACGCCGTGCGCGATCTCGCCGACTATGTCATCGCGCGCCACTTTCCTGCGACCGCCACGGCGGCAAACCGGTATTCAGCGCTGCTCGACGCGATCATCGCACGACAAGCGCTCCTCATCGCACGATGGATGAACGTCGGCTTCATTCACGGCGTCATGAACACGGACAACATGGCCGTATCCGGAGAGACGATCGACTATGGTCCGTGCGCCTTCATGGACGGCTACGATCCAGCCCAAGTTTATTCCTCGATCGATCGGCAGGGCCGCTATGCCTATGCCAATCAACCGAGCATCGGCATGTGGAATTTGACGCGCCTCGCCGAAACCCTGCTGCCGCTGCTTGCCGATGATCAGGACGCTGCGATAAAATCCGCGCAGTCGTCGATCGACGCCTTCCCGCTTCTGTTCAACACAGCTCATACACAAGGCCTGCGCCACAAAGTCGGTGCGCTCGCCTCGGACAGCGCACCGGATACCGGCGGCGCGCGCGAACTGCTCGACATCATGGCGCAGGAAAAAGCCGACTTTACATTGACATTTCGCGGCCTCGCCGACGCACGCGCCGACCGGCGCGAATTAGAACGCGTGCGCGCGCTGTTCGCCAACCCCCAGTCGTTCGATGCGTGGGCATCGACGTGGCTCGAACAGACCGACGATGCGCGGCGTGATGAACGCGCAGCGGTCATGCGCGCAGCTAACCCGGCGATCATCGCTCGCAATCACCGGGTCGAAGAGGTCATCGAGGCGGCCGTCACGGATGGCGATTTCGCGCCGTTTCACGCCCTCGTCGATGCGACCGCACACCCCTACGAGGATCTGGCGCAAAACGCGTCCTATCGGCTTCCACCGGCACCACACGAGGTCGTGCGGGCGACCTTCTGCGGCACGTAGCCCTGAAGCATAACGTCAGCCCGGCGAAGTCCAGATTGCCGGCAAAGCTGCGGACCGCGCCTTACCCCACAATTCGGCTGGTCAATTCGCTGGTCAATTCGGCTGGCCGCCGGCGGCACCTGTCTTGGCATCGACCTGTTCGGGTGTCTGCAACTTCGTCCCGCAGAACGGGCAGAAGAACACCGGATGGTCGGCCGTGCCGAGTTCGTCGGGGTCGGACACATCCAGGTGGATGGCCATGTACAAAACGCCATCATCGCCGACGCTGATCAACGGCTCGAGACCATCTTCGTCGTCTTCGGCCGGCTCAGCCATCGCCTCCTTCAAACGTTGGCAGCACGAACCGAAGGTGTGGGTGGGATCAGCCATTGCGGCATTGCTTTCTGATGACGACATCGACGGTGAGGATCGAGATAACAGGCGGACCCGCGGTTCGACAACTGCTGTCGTCAACCACTCCGAGGCGACGACACACTTT
>JANOAW010000325.1:0-16371 GCA_031411355.1 Hyphomicrobiaceae bacterium
CCACGTCAACCGCTGCATGAACGGCATCTCGGCATCATAGATATTCGACCAGTGCTCCTTGCGCTTTTCGAGCACGCTGAAAATACCGATCGGTGTTGGATTGCTGGTCAGACCCGAAGACACGGAACTCGAACGAACGACACCGTCGACATCATGCAGCACCAGTGTCTGTTCTTTGAGCGCGACCACAGCGATCATAGGACCGACAGGTGCTCTGGACGCGGTTGCGCGCGGCGCCGACTGGGCGAGGGCCGACCTATCGAGTGCGATTGGAACAGCACATACGATCGACGTGACAACCGCCACCCGAACACCAGTCCCCCCGACGCGAACACGGATCATGGCGTAACCTCTGAACCCACCTGTACACGACAACGCACGATGGGCCGAGTTCGACACACGCCATCATACAAATTTGTTAACCATCGTAACCAGCATCGGACACAGGCGCCACCTCACGCAGCGTCACGTCCCGATCGGCGTGGCATGCAGGCCACGCCACGTCCGATGCCGAACATGATTTCTCACACGCGTTCGAGATTGCCGAGCACGATCTCCCGCCACAATCGCGTCGGCGAAATCCAGTTGTCCATTTCGTTGTACCGTCCCGAATACACGATGCACGCCAGGTCGAGCGTGGGCATGAGAAACAGACGTTGCCCACCATTGCCAAAGCCCATCAGCGTCGGCTGAGCTTTGGCCATCGCCGGCACAGGTGTGTCGAGTTGAAACCACGACCGACCATAGGTCAGCCCGTCTCCAGTCGGGACAGTGTTGACCGCGATCTTGGCGATCCAAGCAGCCGAGACGACGCGGCGATCACCGATCAGGCCTTTGGCGAGCACGAGCGCACCGATGCGGGCGAGATCGCGCGCAGTCAGCCGCAGACCCGACGCAGCGGAATGCACGCCATCGCTGCCCTGTATCCACTCGTACCGGTCGATGCCGAGCGGCTTGAACAGCACCTCGTCGGCGAAGGCTGCGAGAGTTGTCTTCGCACCCTTCTCGATCAATCGGCCGATGAGCGCAGTGCAACCGCCGTTGTAGGTCCAGCGCGCGCCCGGCGCCGCGACGATCGGCCGATCGAGAATGAAGCGATAGCGGTCGGGCGCTTTCTCCATCATGATTTCGGCATTCTTCTCATCGGTGTACGGCAGCTGCTCGTTCCAATCGTAGCCGAGCGTCATGTCGATGACATGCTGGATCTTGACCAGCTGTCGACGCGGCTCCGCGCCCAGATCGGCATATTCGGGAAACTGCGCCATCAGCGGCGCATCGAGCGGTGGCACGAGCCCCCGATCGAGCGCGATGCCGTACAGCAGTGAGACGACGCTTTTCGTCACCGAACGCAGATCATGCAATGTCTTGGCTGAATGCGCGACGACGCCGAGATCGCGCCCCCAAGCCCAATCCTGCCCTGGGAAATATCGCTCGAGCACCAACTTGCCACTGCGCGTGACGACGATGCCGTGAAAGTGTTTCAACAGCCCCGATTTGATCCCCCAATCGAGCTTGTCGGCCATATCGCTGGCGAAACCGGCCGCTTCAGTCGAGGCGGTCGCCCATGGGGTGGTGGCGTCGGCCGGCGATGTCGACATGGCGATGCCACCGAGAACTGTGAGGACGGAGCGTCGGTCAGGCAGGGTCATCGTCGGCTCGCGGAAACAACTTTGCTCGGCAGATCAATCGACTTTCACATTCGCATCTTTGATCACACCAGCCCACTTGCCGATCTCAGCTGCAAGATAGGGCTTGAACGCCGCGCCGTCGCGGACATTGACGGCGATACCTTGCTTGATCGCGTTGGCCTTGACGTCGGGCTTTGCCAGCGCCGCGATCACCGCTCGCCCGAGCAGATCGACTGCCGTCGTCGGTGTGGCGCTCGGTGCAAATAGAGCCAACCAGCTGTCTCCTTCGGCGTCTTTGATGCCTTGTTCGGCGAGCAGGGGCACGGCTGGCAATTGCGGGGCCCTCACCGTCGAAGCGATCGCGATCGCGATCATCTCCCCGCCCTCGATCTGGCCGAGGACGGAAGGCAGTGTCGCGAACGCGACGTCGATCCGGCCACCCACGATTTCGATCGCCATCGGCGCCGCGCCGCGAAACGGCACGTGCACCATGTCGCAGCCCGTCCGCGTCTTGAACAACTCCATCGTCAGGTGCGATCCCGAGCCGACGCCGGTCGAGCCGTAGTTCATTTTGCCTGGCTCTTTCTTGGCATGCGCGACCAGCCCTGCGACATCGGTAACTCCGAGCGACTTGCGCACCACGAGCACGTGCTGCAGGTCAGCCAATCCGGCAATCGGCACGAAATCGCGCACCGGGTCGTAGCCCGGCTCCTTGAGCAGCAACGCGTTGGTCGCATGCGTCTGATTGTTGCCGAGCACGAGCGTATGCCCGTCCGCCTCGGCGCGCGCCACCTCCCGCGTACCTATGGCGCCCGAGGCACCCGGCTTGTTCTCGACGATCACCGTCTGCCCGAGGGACCCTTGCAGTTCGGCCGCAACGATACGCGCCAACGCGTCGGTCGGCCCACCCGCGGGATACGGCACCACGATTCGAATCTGCTTCGATGGAAATGCCTGGGCGCTGGCCCCGGTCGGCAGCATCAGCGCCGTCAATGCGAGCGCTGTGCGGCGAGTAACGATTGCGGTCATGGAACAACGGCGTCCTGTGCTTTCCCAGCCGATCCCTAGCAAACCATGCCTTGGTCCGCGAGATGCCTCCTGCGAGCGGCAATAAAGCCTGTGGCTCGATCGGCCGCCGTCTTCTATCGATGGCGTCTCTTCGCAGCCGAGGGCCTTGCTCATGTCCGCCATCCCATTGACCAAGCCCGCGCCGTCAGGCCTGAACGCATTGGCTGAAGGCGCGATCTTGTCGCCCTTTACCCGCAACAATCGGCTGTTGGACGGCATCCCTGCAGGCCATGCGACGCCATTGATCATGACGGCGGGCGACCCCAACGAGCAGATGCCTGGCTTTATCATCGACAAGATGAAAGAGGCCGAGCAGACCTTGTCGAAATATCCGCAGATCCGTGGCAGCGACGACTATCGCGAATCCGTCGCAGCCTGGATCGGCAGACGGTACGGCTTGGCTGGCAAGATCGACCCGGCGCGCGAAGTGCACCCGCTCAACGGCTCGCGCGAAGGCCTGTTTTTCGCGGCCATGCCGGCGGTCGGTCGCAAACGCATCGCCGACCCGGTCATGCTGATCGTCAATCCGTTTTATCAGGCCTATCTCGGCGGCTGTTACGGCACCAACTGCGAGCCTGTGTTCCTGTCGGCCACGGCCGAAAACGGCTACATGCCCGATCTCGACGAACTCGAAAAACGCACCGATGTATTGTCGCGCACGGCGGCGTTCTACCTGTGCTCACCGTCCAATCCGCAAGGCCGAACGGCACCGCCGGCCTATATCCATCGCGCTCTGACCTTGGCGCGTCGCTATGACTTCATGCTCTTTTTCGATGAATGCTATTCCGAAATTTATTCAGGAGATGCTGCGCCCACCGGCGGCCTCCAGATCGCAGCCGCCATGCCAGAGTTCGACGCAGGCGCCCGCTACAAGAACATCGTCGTCTTCAACTCGCTGTCGAAGCGCTCCAACCTGCCCGGACTGCGCGCGGGCTTTGCCGCCGGCGATGGCGATTTTCTCGACACGTTGGCCGAGATCCGTAACCTGACCGCGCCACAGATGCCGGGCGTTGTCCAAGCCGCCGCGGCCGCAGCCTTCAGCGAGGAGCAGCACGTCACGGTAATCCGCAACGCTTACCGGGCCAAATTCGATCTGTGCGACCGCATGCTGGCCGGACAATTCGGCTACACCAGACCCAACGGGGGCTTCTTCCTCTGGCTCGACGTATCGCGATTGGGCGGGGGCATAACGGCGACGAAGCGGTTGTGGGCCGAAAAAGGCATGAAGGTCGTTCCCGGAGAATACCTCGCGGCGACCGACGCGACCGGTGCCAACCCTGGCCGGGACTTTGTTCGCATCGCCCTGGTCCACGACCTCGCAACCACGCGCGACGCACTGCAACGTCTGACCAGCCTGGCGTGATTTATCCCGATGGACGGCTTCATAGTCGCCCACGAACTCGCTATGACATCCGGCGACGAGCAACCGCGCAAGGTTGCCGCTTTACGCAGTGAGGGTAGTCATCATGAGTCGCCTGATCACACGTCTCGCAACCGCCGTTGCAGCGGTCGGACTTTTCTCGACCGCGGCAACGGCGCAGGACAAGTGGCCATCGAAGCCGATCACGGTGATCGTTCCATTCGCCGCCGGCGGCAACACCGACGTCATGGCGCGCATCTTCGGCGAACATCTTTCGAAACGGCTCGGCCAACAGTTCGTCATCGAGAACAAGGCCGGCGCCGGCGGCGTCACGGGTCTCAACGTGATGGCGAAATCGACCCCGGACGGCTACACTATCGCCGTCGGCACGTCCGGCGGTCTCGCGATCAACCCTGTGCTTATCAAAGACAAAATCCCCTATAATGTCGACAAGGATTTCACGTATCTTTACGGCATGGCGGCGCAACCGAACCTTTTCGTGGTCAATCCGTCCGTACCCGCCAAAACCATGCCGGAATTGATCGCGTGGTTGAAAGCCAATCCAGACACACCCTACGCCACGTCGGGTATCGGCACGTCGCAACACATCTGCGGCGAGATGTTCGCGCTCGCAACCGGCGTCAAGATCATACCGGTAGCCTATCGGGCGTCGAACCAGTCGATCCAAGACTTGATCGGCGGCCAGATCAAGCTCGCCTGCGACAACTACGCGGTCGCCATCGAACAGGTGCGCGGCGGCACCATCCGCGCCATCTCGGTCACCTCCAACGGCCGCTATCCGCTCGCGACCGACATCACGCCGACCTCGGACACCTTGCCCGGCTTTGAAATGATGCCGGCATTCGGCTGGCTCGGACCAGCGAACATGCCGGCCGACATCGTCAAGAAACTGACTGACGAGCTGCTCGCGGTCGGAAAAATTCCCGAGGTGCGCTCGGCATTGGAGAAGTTTGGCGTCCTGCAAACAGAACTTCCCGGCGCCGCTTATGCCGAAGCCTTGCGCAAAGAGCGCGACGGTTATGCCGTCGTGATCGAAAAGGCGGGCATCAAGGTTCAGTAAGACTGTAACCGCAAGGCCGGGACGCTTTTGTCATTGCGTCCGGGCCGATCATTTCGGGTCGTCATTTTGGAGCCGGTTGCATCCGAGATGACACGTTGGCAGATCAAATGGCGGAGCAGAAGGGTGGCGTCGTTCCTGCGACTGCTGGGTCTGGCGGCCGCGATAGGGCTGACTGCGCCATCGTTCGCGCAGTCGCCGAACAAGTTCGCCGACCAAACCGCAAGCCGCGCTCAGCGTGGCAACCTTGTCGGCCACGGCGGGCCGGTGAAAGCGATCAGGGTCACCACGGACGGTAACAGGGCACTGACGGGATCGTTCGACTATACAGCCATCTTGTGGGATGTTTCGGGTCCCGACCCAAAGATCTTGCACCGCCTGAGGGGCCATAACGGCGCCGTCAATGCCGTCGCCTTCGTCGGCGCAAGCCGTGCCCTGACAGCTGGTGACGACAGCTTGGTGCGTCTGTGGGATCTCCAATCAGGCACCGAGATCCATGCGTTCGAGGGCCACGACAAGGGGAGCAAAATCGTCGGTCTTGACGTTTCCGACGATGGCAATTGGGCCGTATCGGCGGGTTGGGATCGAACCGCTCGGTTGTGGAACCTTTTCACCCTGAAGGCCGGTGGCGTGTTGAGCGAACATACCGGGCCGGTGAATGCAGCGGTACTGTCGCGCTCTGAGCTGGATCGTGCGTCGCCGCGCAGGTTTGGAGGCGAACCCGACGTCTACACCGCAAGTTATGACGGCCAGATTCGCTTTTTCGACGGACAGAGTGGCAGCTTATTGCGCCGCGTTCATTCGGCCGGCCAGAGCGTCAATGTGCTGGCGCGGTTGGCATCCGGCAAGGTCCGCTGGCGCTTTGTCGGCGGTGGCGGACACGTGTACGATCACACCGACCCATTGCTCTTTGGCACCGTCAGCGGACACAGCGGCATCGTCGACGGCGAGACGGGCAATATCACGCGCACGTTTCCTGAAGTCGCGCGCCCCATCCTCGCCCTCGCCGACGGCACATCTTATCGCTTCGGCCAAGCGAAGCCCGAACAGCGCGAGTTCGTCGCGGTCGGTGGCGGAGACGGCAAAATACGCGTCTTCGACATGGCCGACGGTACCCTCGATCATGAGGCCCAATCGGCGTTCGGTCCGACCTGGGCCTTGGCTTTCGGAACACACGTCGACCGAGGTGGTGATGCCACAGCCCTTTACCACGCCGGTCTCGACGACGTCGTCACGCATCGCCCGCTCACCCCACGCGCGGCCTTTGACCAGGTCGACACCTCGAATTACCCGCGCCGCTTCCAGATCACTGGCAAATCCGACGATCGCATCGCCAAAGGCGAAATCCAGTTCGCGCGCAAATGCTCGGTCTGTCACACCCTGACACCCGACGGCGCCAATCGCGCTGGCCCGACCTTGCACAACATCTTCGGTCGCCGCATTGCAACGTTGCCGGGCTACCCCTATTCGCCTGAACTGAAGTTGCTCGACATCGTCTGGACGTCCGACACCATCTCGAAATTGTTCGAGCTCGGGCCGGACAAATTTACGCCCGGCTCCAAGATGCCGTTGCAGGTATTGACCAATCAAACCGAGCGCGACGACCTCGTCGCATTCCTGCAACGAGCGACCCGCGACGGCCCGTCTGGCCCTGCACTGCCGAGCCAGACATTGCCGATTGACGCCGGGCCGACTGCGCCGCAAAAGAAGCCCTGACGTCGCAAGTCCCTGACGTCGCAAGGCCCGACGTCCCAAGGCCCGACGTCCTAAGGAATGCCCGCCATGAAAGCCTTCCTCTCAGCTATCGCCTTGATGCTGGCCATCACCGTCTTGGCGGCCGTCGGCTTGAGCTTTGCGCCGACGTCGTCTCAGCAAGTCTACCAGGACAAGCCCAACGTCCGCCTCTGACGCCATCGAACACGGGTGCACTATTCGGCCGGCGGCGAGGTCGGTCGTGCGCGTCGCATGAAGCCGACGGACCGGCTATCGAAAGCGACCGTCTTGACCAGTGCCCAAACGCGAGCCCCCTCCGTCAGTCCGAGGCGCGCCGATGATTCACGCGTGATAAGCGCCCGCAATGTCGCGCCGCCGACGTCGATGGCCGCATCGACGTAAGGTCCTTCGCGGGTCGTCAATCCAATGACGATACCGGGCAAGCGGTTGGATATCGATACGTCAGCCGGGTACGACAAGGACAAGGCGACGTCGCGTGAGCGAATGCGCACCCGGATGCGCGCGCCGACATCGAGATCGACGCGCGGCACACGCAAACGCCCCCCGATGAAGTCGAGGCTCGACAAAGCGTAGTGCTCATCGTGCGCGGCGACCGTGCACTCGATGATCGAGCCGGCTTCGAATCGGCCGATCAGGGGCGCGATCGTCGGGTCGGACGCGACGTCCAACAACGACCCGGACCGGATCACCGCGCCGCCGTCAACCAGAATCAGATGATCGGCGAGACGCGCAACCTCGTTGAATTCATGGCTGATGTAGACGATCGGTACGCCGAACTCGTCACGCACCGTCTCGATGTACGCCAGCAATTCGGATTTGCGTGGCGGGTCGAGCGACGACAGCGGCTCATCCATCAGCAGCAGAGACGGCTGCGATAGCAAGGCGCGTCCGATGGTGACGCGTTGACGTTCGCCACCGGAAAGATTGTGCGGACGCCGATCCAGAAGGTGGCCGATGCCGAGCAGGTCCACGACCGCGTCGAGCTGAAACCGTCTAGCGCCCGTCGCACGGCTGAATCCGAACAGAAGATTATGGCGCACGGACAAATGCGGAAACAGACGGCTATCTTGAAAAACATACCCGATACGGCGCAGATGAATGGGAATGTCTATGCCGCAGCTGTCGTCGAAAAAGGTCCGATCGTCGATGGCGATCCGTCCTGTGTCAGGTCGCAGTCCGCCGGCGATGGCCCGCACGATCGACGTTTTGCCGGAACCGCTGCGGCCGAATAAAGCCGTCAGGCCGCGATTGGGGGCCTGGAAGGCGATATCGAGCAAAAGACGGGGCAGCTGCTTGCGGAACCGAACATCGATCATGTCTCGCGAACCGTCATGATCCGTAAACTTTCACACGCGCCCAACGCTCGGCCACCTCGGACAACGCCAACGCCAGCAATGATAGCGCGATCGCGATCAGCACCAGCCGCAGTGCGGCAACGTCCCCGTCGGGCACTTGCGTCGCCGTATAGATCGCCAGCGGCAACGTCCGGGTCTGGCCTTCGACATTGGACGCAAAGGTGATCGTGGCGCCGAATTCGCCGAGGCTGGAGGCGAAAGCCATGATCAACCCCGCAAGAATTCCGGGCAGCATCAACGGCAGTGTGACGCTGAGAAACGCATCCAATTTCGAGGCACCGAGCGAGCGAGCGGCAAATTCGAGCCCCTGGTCGACCGCGTCGAGTGATAGCCGAATGGCGCGCACCATCAATGGAAACGCCATCACCGCGGCCGCCAGAATGGCACCGCTCGAGGTGAACACAAGCCGCCATCCGAAGATCTCGTCGAGCATCCGCCCAAGTGGGCCTTTGACGCCGAACGTCAGCAACAACAGATAGCCGATCACGACCGGGGGCAGCACCAGAGGCGCGTGAACGACGACATTCAGCAAAGCTTTGCCGGGCATCCGGGTGCGCGCCAAGAGCCACGCCACGCCGACCGCGGGCACCAGGCAAAAAATCGAGGCCCACGCAGCGACGCGCAGGCTCAATGTCATGGCCTCGAGTTCGAGTGCACTGAGCATGATCAGCGGACGGCAAATCCATGTTTGACGAAGATCGCCCGCGCTGCCGGCGTCGACAGGTGGGCATGAAAAGCAGATGCCGCACCTTGGTCCGACGACCGCAGAAGTGCAATGGGATACGAAATCGGATCGTGCGAACTCTCCGGAAACGTCGCGGCGATGCGGACATGTTTTGAAACCGCGGCGTCGGTTGCATAGACGATACCGGCGACCGCTTCCCCGCGCTCGACCAGCACCAGCGCGTTACGGACGTTGTCGGCCCGCGCAAGCCGTCGCTCCACCTCGCCCCACACGCCGAGTGCCGTCAGTGCTTGCTGGGCATACCGACCGACCGGCACATGCGCGGGATCCCCGGTCGCGATACGCCCCTTCGGCAAGGCAGAGAGCCACCCGCCATCGCCAGTGATAGAGAGTTGCGCCGGTTTGTCGGCGGGCACAATCAGCACCAGGCGGTTGCCGAGAATGACACGCCGAGAGCCGTCGACTAGAAAATTGCGCTTTTCGAGATAGTCCATCCAGGCGTCATCGGCCGACACGAACACCTGTGCACCGGCGCCCGCTTCGATCTGCTTGGCAAGTGTCGATGACGAGGCGAACGAAAATTTGACGCGCGCTCCTCCCGCAGCCGCGAAACCGTCTGCCACCTCCTGCAGGGCATTGGTCAGGCTCGCGGCCGCAAAGACGGTCACCGTCGACGCGGGTTGCGCCGCTGGGGAGCCACTCAAACCGCAGCAGATCACTGCCACGACCAGACGGCGGTCGAACATCAGCATCTTGGCAAGGTCCGGATAAACGGCATCGAGTTTCCCAGCAGCAAGGTCACAGCCGCCAAACCGGGACCGGCAGTGTCTTGACGACTTTGCGCCACGGACCGGTTGCCGCGGCCGCCGGTTTCCGCTACATCCCGTCGCAGTAGATCGGCAGCGAGGATAAATCCATTGACGGGTGGACGGGCGGCACAAGGTGCACCAGGCGCGCAATCCGGCGCGACACAATCGACCTCACAGACCGGCGCGTTGCCGAGTGCGGGTGGTCCTGCCAAAGCCGAAGTGCGTGGCAAGCTGACGGTTCCTTTTGAAGACAACAGGTTGGTCGCAACGGTCCTCGGCGGCCACGACGCGCACCTCGCGCTGATCGAACAGAAGCTCGGTGTCGAAGCCGTTGCCCATTCCAATGTCGTCACCATCACCGGTCCGCATGCCGCTTGCGTCAACGCGCGCACTGTCTTGATGGGATTGTACGAGCGAGCCGGCAAGGGCGAACCGATCACGCTTGGAGACGTCGACGGACTGATCCGTCATACGCTGTCGGCGCCGGCCAAGGAAGGCATGGCGCAAATCCGCACGCGCAAAAAAGTTGTCACAGCGCGCACAACGACCCAGAGCGCCTACATTCGTGCCTTGGAACGCACCGACCTGGTGTTCGGCCTCGGGCCCGCAGGGACCGGTAAAACGTACATCGCGGTCGCCTACGCAGCCCAGATGCTCGAGCGCAATCAAGTCGAGCGCATCATTCTCTCGCGGCCGGCGGTCGAAGCGGGCGAGCGCCTCGGATTCCTACCTGGCGACATGAAGGAAAAAGTCGATCCGTATCTGCGCCCGCTCTACGACGCCCTTTACGACGTGCTTCCACCTGAAAAAGTTGAACGCGACATCATTTCAGGCGTGATCGAAATCGCGCCGCTCGCTTTCATGCGCGGCCGCACGCTCGCCAATGCGGCCGTTATTCTCGACGAAGCCCAAAACACCACCTCGATGCAGATGAAAATGTTTCTGACGCGTCTCGGCGAAGGCTCCAAGATGATTGTCAACGGCGATCCTTCCCAGATCGACTTGCCGCCCGGCATGGTGTCGGGATTGGAAGAGGCGGTGAATTTGCTCGACGGCGTGAAAGGTATCGAGGCAGTGCGCTTCAAGTCGGGTGACGTCGTCCGTCGCGATATCGTTGGCCGCATTGTCGAAGCCTATGACGCAGCCGGCATTGGCTTGCAGCGCACCCTGGGCAAGGTACCGCAGAAGCGCTCATGATCTGGTCACACCTGACATTGATCGCCCCGACGGTTTCCGCTACGAATCACATCTGCTGACGATATTCGAGGATCGACCGGGTGATAGGCCGAAAACACCGATGAGCGCACAGCGCACATCCTCGGGCGAAAGCGCGACGCCTCCGCGACGTCTGGCAGTCGATGTCGTTGCTGAGGCCGGCGACTGGTCAATCCTCTCATGTGATGTCGAGGCCGCGGTGCAGGCCGCGGCCGATGCCGTTGCAAAAGCCGACGCAGCCGGCGTCGTTGGCACGATGGAAGCCGTGGTCGCACTCGCTGACGACGTCACGCTGACCCGCCTCAATCGTCAATTTCGCGGCGTCGACAAGCCGACCAACGTCTTGTCGTTCCCATCAGGTACCCCAGCAAGTCAAGTGCTCGGCGATATCGTCCTGGCACTCGAGACGGTCCGCGCCGAGGCAGTGGAACTCGAAATTTCTCCGTTGCACCACGTGCAGCATCTCACCGTTCACGGCCTTCTGCACCTCTTGGGTTTCGACCACGTCGAAGCCGCGGAAGCCGACGCGATGGAACGGCTCGAAATCGATATTCTCGCCATGCTCGGCATCGCCGATCCCTACACGGGCCGCGATCTCGTGCGCAGCGCGTGACCAAAGCGAGCCCGAGTTTCCGAAACCCAAAGCGACCATGGCCATTTCAGATAAACCAGCTGATCCTCCTCCAGACCACGCGCAAGCGAACGGCTCTTGGCTCAGCGTGGTCAAAAGCCGCTTGCGACGCAGCGGACCAAATTCCCGGGCGACCTTGGAAGATGCCCTGAAGCGCGACGACGGCGACAAGGGCCTGTCCGCCGAAGAGCGGGGCATGATGTTGCGCATCATGCGGTTCGGCGCATTGCGAGTGGACGACATCATGGTCCCGCGCGCCGACATCGTTGCCATCGACGAAAGTGAATCGGTCGGCGATCTACTGCGCACATTCGATGCGGCCGGCGTGTCACGCATTCCGATTTTCCGTGAAACGCTCGACGATCCGCGCGGCATGGTGCACGTCAAAGATCTCGTTCGCTGGATGATGGGCGACAGTCAGGGCCGCCCGCCCAACGAAGGCCGTGTTGCCCCCCAACCGAAATTACCCCAACCCCTCGTCGACGAAGGCATGACTTCGGCGCAGAACATCGCGGCTGCGCTGGCCAAGGTCGACTTGTCTCGATCGATAGCCTCCACACGTCTGCGTCGCGATGTCTTGTACGTCCCGCCGTCGATGCCGGCCATGAGCCTGCTGGTGCGCATGCAGTCGCAGAAAATGCACATGGCCATCGTCGTCGACGAATACGGCGGCACCGACGGCCTCGTCACCATCGAAGATCTGGTCGAACAGATCGTCGGCGATATAGAGGACGAACACGATGAAGCCGAGGCGTCGAACATCGTCGAAGATCCGAAACTGGGATTGCTCGCCATCGCGCGCACACCGGTGGCCGAATTGGAGACCCGCCTCGGCGTCAGACTGCTCGAAGGCGAAGATGTCAGCGAGATCGATACCTTAGGCGGCTTGGTATTCTCGCTGGTCGGGCGGGTTCCATCGCGCAGCGAGGTCGTGCGCCACCCGAGCGGGGTCGAGTTCGAAATCCTCGACGCCGATCCGCGCCGTGTCAAAAAAGTGCGCGTGCACCGGCCGCGGGCCGCGACCGAGCCGACACGAGCTCAATGACATCACCGTCGAACGCCATCGCGTCGCTCGATCTGTCGGGTTGGCGCGCGCATGCGGCCGCAGTCGTAGTCGGTGCTCTCTCGACAGTGTCGATGGCACCATTTTTCGCCTGGCCGATCCTTTGGCTGACGCTACCAGCGTTGCTGTGGCTCGTGCAGCAGGCAGCAGCTCCCACCCACCCTCGTCGTTTCGCGCCGTGGCGACGTTTCCGTATTGGTCGCGCGGCCGAAACAGGCTGGTGGTTCGGCTTCGGCTACCACGTGTTCGGACTGTTCTGGATCGTCGAGGCGTTCCTGGTCGAGGCATCCACGTTTGCCTGGCTGATCCCTTTCACTCTCGCACTTCCGGCAGGCCTGGCTTTGTTCACGTCGCTAGCGACCGGGTTCACGGCTTGGATCGCGCCGTCCCGCGTGGTCGATCGTGTATTGGCATTGGCACTCGGATTTGGCCTCACGGAATGGCTGCGCGGTCATGTCTTGACGGGCTTGCCGTGGAACGTGCTCGGCTATGCCCTGACGCCGCCGTACATGATGCAAGGCGCAGCCTATATCGGCATCTACGGCCTCACCGTCCTGACCAGTCTCGTCGCGACCGGCCCGGCGGCAATATGGGGTCTCGGCTGGAAAAAAAGCGCCATCGCCGTGGCGATCATCCCTATTGGCGGGCTGCTGGCGCTTTCTGCATCGGCCCAGCGCGATTACGACAGGTCGCGCGCGCGTACGCCCGCCACTGAATTGAGTGAGCCCCGCCTGCGCATCGTTCAGCCAAGCATCGTGCAGCGCGAAAAATGGCGACCGGAGAACCAGCGGCGCATCTTCGATTCCCACCTTGAGCTGTCGACGTCCGACTCGACGGGCAAGGACGATGGCGCCGTGGGCATTGCACTCGTCGTCTGGCCGGAGGCGGCGATGCCGTTCGTGCCGCTGTCACAGCCCGTCGCCCTCGACGACATCGGTCGCATGCTGCCGCGTGAAACCACCCTGCTCGCGGGCGCCATCCGGGTTGACGCGCCAACGGCCGTTGAACCACGTCGCGTCTACAATGCCCTGTTGGGCTTTCGCCAAGGAAGCCCCGCAGAACACGTCGCAACCTATGACAAGACGCACTTGGTGCCGTTCGGCGAATATCTCCCTTTCGCCCGGATTCTCGAAGCCATCGGTTTGCGCGGCCTGGCAGCCCAGCGCGGCGGCTTCGCAAGCGGTCCCGAACCGCGCCCGTTGATCAACGTTGCAGGCGTCGGCAAAATCGCGCCTGTGATATGTTACGAGGCTATTTTTCCGACGCGCGTGATCCAATCGACCGAACGTCCGCGCGCAATCGTCGTCGTCACCAATGACGGTTGGTTTGGCAATACCACCGGACCGCGGCAACATTTCCACATGGCACGTATGCGTGCGGTGGAAGAAGGCGTGCCGGTAATCCGTTCGGCCAACAACGGAATTTCGGCTTTGATCGACCCGCTCGGCCGCGTGGTTGCGAGCCTCGCCCTTGACGTGCGTGGCACGATTGATGCTTCATTACCGCCAAGCGTGTCATTTCCGCCGCCTTATGCGCGCGTCGGTGATATGCCGTTCGCCCTGCTATCGGCGTTTGTGGCCATCTGGCTCGGATTGCGATATCGGACGCGACACGTTAACGGATCGTTCCGAAACGGGCATTAGCTTGCGTTTTACCGTCGTGCGAGAACGGTGCGCATCCGGAGGCTACTTTCGTCATCCCCAGGTTGACGGAAGTACAGCGTGCACCTAGGACGGCAGCGCGGCGACGTCAACAACTTACGGGTGGGTCAAGTGAAGCTTCCCAAAGCAGTACACGAAGAAGAAGAGCGCGAGTACGAGAAGGGCTCGCGCAAACCAAATCCGGTCGACATCCACGTCGGCGGTCGCGTGCGATTCCGTCGCATGTTGCTCGGCATGAGCCAGGAAAAACTCGGTGAGCGCCTCGGCCTCACGTTCCAGCAGGTGCAGAAATACGAGAAGGGCATCAACCGCATCGGCGCGAGCCGATTGTTCGATCTCTCTCACGTCCTCGGCGTGCCGGTGCAGTTTTTCTACGACGAGGCGCCGGCCGCCTATGAACACACACCCTCGCGCGACGTCGGCTTCGCCGAACGTCAAACCGAGAGCTACATCACCGAGTTTCTCAACACGCGTGATGGCCTCGAGCTGAACAAGGCGTTCGTCAAAATCACCGACGGCCGTCAGCGGCGCGCCATCGTCGACCTGGTCCGGTCACTGGCCGGCGAAGACCTGTCGAAATAACACCATCCCGTCGACGTCCTGCACCACAAGCCGCGACGCATCGCCAGATGCGCCGCGGTTCGTGTTTTCAACCACGCTTCGTCTTGTTTTTCCTGCCCGTTGCGTCTGCCTGGTGCGCCTGCCGGGTCGTCACAACAGCGCATTGATGGCATCGGTCGTCTCCATCCGCTCCCCATCCGACTGGCCGCTCAACATGTGCAGGCCGAGTTTCGTGCGCCGCCACAGAATGTCGTCGGCCGAGCACGCCCATTCCCTGGTCTTCATCCACATCACCTCACGCGCTGTCAGGCCTTCGCCGAAATGACGCCCCATGTCGGCGAAATCCCGAGCGTCGCCGATAACGTCCCGCGTCCGCGACCCGTGCCGTCGCGCAAGACGTGTCAGATACAAGCGCCCGAACTTGGGATGGCGCGCGACAAGGTCGTCGATGAACACCGCGATATCGCAACCGAGGTCTCCGCCCGGCAATACCGCATCACGCGTCCACGGTTTCCCCATGTGCGGAAGGAACGGCTGCAGTTTTTCCAGCGCATCCTCGGCCAAACACCGATAGGTCGTGACCTTGCCGCCATACACTGACAGCCGCGCGGGATCGTTGTGGCCTCCAAATAGATCGAGGCGGTAGTCGCGCGTCACAGCCGATGGGTCGTCGCGTCCGTCGTCGTAAAGTGGCCGCACGCCGGAATACCGCCAGACCACATCACTTGGTCGCAACGGCACCTTGAACGATTTCTGCGCCAGATCGAGCAGGTAGCTTTCCTCGTCCGCGGTGATGGCGACGGCCGCGGGATCGCCGTGGTAGGCCACGTCGGTCGTGCCGACGATGGTGAATTTTTCTTCAAACGGCAGCACGAAAACCACGCGGCCATCGGCGTTCTGCAACAAATATGCGGTCTCGCCCGTGCCGGCGATCCGAGGCAAGACGATGTGGCTGCCTTTGACGAGGCGAACATGCCCGTTCGACGTGTCGCTGACGCCGTTAGGCAATCGGTCGACCGTATCGGCCCATGGTCCGGCGGCATTGACGAGAGCGCGCGCCGTGACCACACGTTCACGATCGCCGCAGAGCATCGTCAGACGCCACGATCGCGCGTCCTTGACGATGCCGGTGACACGCGTTCGCGTGAGAATGTCAGCACCGTTGCCAGCCGCGGCTTGGGCATTGAGCAACACCAGTCTCGCATCGTCGACCCAGCAATCGTAATACGAAAAGCCCGTCGTCAAGCTCGACACCAGCGGCGCGCCTGCCGGATCGCGCCTCAGATCGACGCTCCTGGATGCAGGAATGGCCCTCCGGCGGGAAAGATTGTCATAGAGGGCCAATCCGGCGCGGATCATCCACCGGGGTCGCAACCCCGGCACGTGCGGCAGCACGAAGCGCATGGGCCAGATGATGTGCGGCGCCTTGGCCATCAACACCTCGCGCTCGGCCAACGCATGGCGAACCAGATTGAACTCGTAGTGTTCGAGATAGCGCAAACCGCCGTGGATCAGCTTTGAAC
>JANOAW010000326.1:0-3097 GCA_031411355.1 Hyphomicrobiaceae bacterium
CCGACAACTTTCTCAAGACCGGCCAATTCACGCGCGCGCTGGTGATCGGCGCCGAAACGTTTTCACGCATCCTCGATTGGACCGACCGCACCACCTGCGTATTGTTCGGCGATGGCGCCGGTGCGGTCGTGCTCGAAGCCGTACCTCAAACCGGCGGCCGTGAAGACCGCGGCATCCTCGCGACCCGTATCCGATCCGATGGACGTTACGAAGACCTCTTGTACGTCGATGGTGGCCCCGGCTCGACCCAAACCGTGGGCAAACTGCGCATGAATGGCAAAGAGGTGTTCCGCCACGCTGTGCAAAAAATCTCGGGCGTCATCGAAGAGACCTTGGTCGCGACGGGTTATGCCGCCAACGAGATCGATCTGTTCGTGCCGCATCAGGCCAACGCGCGCATTCTGGACGGCATCGCGCGCAAGCTCAAGGTGCCTCCGTCGAAGATCATGATGACCTTGTCCGAGCACGGCAACACCAGCGCCGCCTCGATCCCCCTCGCGCTCAACAAGGCATTCGAGGAACATCGCATCAAGGAAGGCAACCTCATCCTCATGGAAGCCATGGGCGGCGGCTTCACCTGGGGCGCGACACTCCTGAGGTGGTGAGGGTTACTCACGTCAGCCGCGCGATGTCGCCGACGCCCCAGGTGTCGGCCAGGCGGTAGCCGCCGGGCCAGGGGTCTGTGCGGTCGACGAGGTATGTGTGGAAACCCGTGATCCAGGCGCGGCCGGTGATCGAGGGCCGGATGGCGGGCAGGCCCCCGACGCTGGTCTCGCTCAAGATGCGGCCCAGGAAGCGCGATCCGATCAGGCTTTCGTGTGTGAGGCTGTCGCCGACCGCCAAGCGACCGCGCGCGTGCAACACGGCCATGCGGGCGCACGTGCCGGTGCCGGTTGGCGAGCGATCCGATCGACCGGGCGAGACGATGCAGGTGTTGCGGGCGACATAGCCACCGTCCGTCGCAGCCAATGGCCCCGCGAATTGCACGATCGAAACGTCACGTACGGCGGCGAGCTCCGGATGCCCCAAGGAATGCTGTTCGCGTGCGGCGAAGCGGATTTTTTCACCGAGCAGCGCCAGATCCCGCGCCTCGTCGGGGACGAGTTCGAACCCCAATGCGGCCGCGTCGCAGATGGCGAAGATCATGCCGCCGTAGGCGATGTCGACGGTGATCGAGCCGACCCCCGCAACCTCCAGGACCGCGTCGAGGCGAAGAGCGAAGGCCGGCACGTTGTCGATCGTCACACTCCGGCATTTTCCAGCCTCACAGCGGGCGACGATGTCGACCCGACCGCCGGGCATGTCGAGGCTCAGGCGCGTTTCCGGCTCCTGCATCGCAACGATGCCGGTCTCGAGCAGGACCGTGACGATGCACATGGTGTTCGAGCCCGACATGGGCGGATATTCGGTCGGCTCCATAACGATCGCACCGGCCTGGCAATCGGCGCGGGTAGAGGGCACGATCAGATTGACATGCCGCGCAACCGAGCCGCGCGGCTCGTGGATCAGCAGGCGGCGGATCTGGTCGTGATCGCGCTCGAAGGTCAATTTTTTATCCATCATGGTGCGACCGTCAGGCGGCAGCACGCCGCCGACGATGACGTCGCCGACCTCGCCTTCGGCGTGGCAACCGACAACGGAAATGGCGCGGGCGGGTGTGGGCATCGGGACCTCGGTTGAGACGACACCGACACTCTATATCGTCGCGCCGCCTCGTGCGCCGTCATTTGCCGCACGGGTCCGCCGCACGCCGCGGCTTGAAGGGCCCGGAGCTGTCCGCTAGACCCGACGCAGACGCTTTGCCCGAGACACGATCCGACCGAGCGGGCCTTAACAGAGACGGGCCTTAACTGAGACGGGCCTTAACAGAGACGGGGACTTCATGATCGACACGTCCGAAGGCCACAAGGCCATGGATTATCCCGAGCACATCCGGACCTACGCCGGTTTCCTGCGCGGCAGCGTCGTGTTGTGTGTGCTTGTCGCATTGATACTCGTGTATTTGTTGACGCTGGTTCCCTGAGGGCCGCCCCGATTGCGGTCACGGTAACCAAAGCCCGCGCGCCCTGTTCGCCGGGTTCGCATTTCGATTATAGTGCCGCCCATAGTACCGACGCTGCCGTTCGCGGCAGTTCGCGTCCTTTCCCCCGAGGTTCGCATGGTCACCGTCGCCGTTACGGCTGAAGCCGAGACCGAACCGCGCGTGGCGGTGTCGCCCGAGACCGTCAAGAAACTTGTCGCACTCGGCTGTGTCGTCAAAATCCAGGCTGGTGCCGGCAAACGCTCGCGCTTCTCGGACGCAGCCTACGAAGCCGCTGGTGCGACGGTGGTCGCCGGTGCCGATGCCGCCGCCGGTGCCGATATTTTGTTGAAGGTGCGCCGTCCGAGCGTCGCCGAGATGTCGTCACTTGCACCCGATGGGTTCGCCGCCAGCCTGCTGCATCCCCACGACGATCGCCCCGGGCTCGATGCGCTCGGCGCCACGGGTCGAACGTTGTTCTCGATGGAGTTCATGCCGCGCATCACCCGGGCGCAGTCCATGGACGTGCTGTCGTCGCAAGCCAATCTGGCCGGCTACAAAGCCGTTGTCGACGCCGCCGCCATGTTCGAACAGGCCATGCCGATGATGATGACGGCGGCCGGCACGGTTCCGGCTGCGAAGGTGTTCGTCATGGGAGCGGGTGTCGCCGGCTTGCAGGCGATCGCGACCGCGCGCCGTCTCGGTGCCATCGTGTCGGCAACGGACGTACGCCCCGCGTCGAAAGAGCAGGTCGCCTCGCTCGGCGCAAAGTTCATCGCCGTCGAGGACGAGGAGTTCAAACAGGCGCAAACCGCCGCCGGCTACGCCAAGCCCATGAGCCCTGAGTATCAGGCCAAACAATCAGCGTTCGTGGCCGAGCACATCAAAAACCAGGACATCGTCGTCACGACCGCGCTGATCCCGGGCAGGCCAGCGCCGGTACTGATTACGCGCGCCATGGTCGAGACCATGAAGCCAGGCGCCGTGATCGTCGATCTGGCGGCCGAGCGCGGCGGCAATTGCGAATTGACCGAACCCGGCAAGACGATCGAGACGGCCAACGGCGTCAAGATCTGC
>JANOAW010000327.1:0-1552 GCA_031411355.1 Hyphomicrobiaceae bacterium
TCGAGGCGAAGGCGTTGGAAGTCAATGGCGAGATCGTAGACCGGCGGCCTTCGTTGGTAGTTATAGGCACCAAAACAGCAGCCCTGTGAGGGCCACTATGGGTCTTGGTCGTGTGAAAACGCTGTGATGCGGGTCCAAACCACACAGGAACGGCCCAATCTACCGCAGACTGGGCGGAACGAGCAAATTTTTGCTTTACCCGATCGGCATCAACGCTGGTGGAACGTCGAGGCTCCGCTGCGTGCCTCTTGGCTCTGACTGCGGGCATGCCGCTTCCCGCGGTTACGCCCTGACTGCCTCCATCATCCGCGCGACGCCGACGATGTTGATCACGCGCGTGAGATTGTAGCCGAGCACGCAGAGCGCCATCTCGGTCGCAACCTTGGGCAGTGACTTGCACAGAAAGTGCGTCGCACCCATCCGCATCTTCAGTGTGCCGAATGGATGCTCGACGACCTCGCGCCGGGTTCGCATCGCATCCGGGTTCATGTCGAGACGTTCCTGCGCAGCTTCGAGAACGTGCTCGTGCTCCCACCGTGATATGCGTCGCTCCGGTCCCGTCGTGCATTTCGATTTCAGCGGGCATTGCACACACACCGTCGTCCAATAGCGCCGCAGTGTTTTTCCGTCTTCGACATTGGTGTATCGATAGGTCAGAATTTCTCCGGCCGGACAACGATAGGCGTCTTGATCCGCTTTGTAGACGAAGTCCTGCTTGCCGAAGCGGCCTTCCGACTTCGCTCCCGACGTCATCGGTTTCGGCAGCGTCACGCTGACGCCGGCCTGCTCGCACGCCAGAATTTCTGGGCTGTTGTAATATCCGCGATCGGCGACGGCCTCGAGTTTGTCGACGCCAAGCACCTCCTTCGCGGCCTTGGCAGTGCTTGCGAGTTGTGAGCGATCCGAGCCGACATTCGTCACCTCATGGTGGACGATCAGATGGTGCTCGGTCTCGACCGCGGTCTGCACGTTGTAGCCGACGACGCCCGAGCCGCGGCCGCTCGTCGCCATGGATCTGCTGTCGGGATCGGTCAATGAAATCTGCTTGTCCGGCGAGGCCAGCATCTGTTTCTCGATGGCATTGAGCTTTGCCATCTCCGAATGCAATTTCTCGAGCTTGTCCTTGAGGCGTATCCGCTTCAGCGTGATTGCCGTGCTGCTCTCCTGGAGATCGGCCGTATCGAGTTGCGAAAGATAGCGCGCTACGCTCTCGTCCAATTGCTTTCGACGCCGCTCGACTTTCCCTTTCGTGAAATTCTTGTCGCGGTTGTTCACCGCCTTGAATTTGGAGCCGTCAATGGCGACGCTGGCCGTCTTGAGCAAATCCAGCTTGCGGCAGACCTCGATAAATTGCGCGCAGACCTTCTTGATCGCGGGTCCATTGTCCTTCCTGAAGTCAGCGATCGTCTTGAAATCGGGCGCCAGCTGCTGCAGCAGCCACATGACTTCGAGATTGCGACCGGCCTCGCGCTCAAGGCGCCGGCTCGAATGCACGCGATTGAGGTAACCGTAGACGTAGAACTTCAAGGGGATCGACGGATGATACCCCGGG
>JANOAW010000328.1:0-1995 GCA_031411355.1 Hyphomicrobiaceae bacterium
CGAACGCGCCCTCCGCCCGCGGCGCCGACAATATCGTCGTCGCAGCTTTCGACAACAGGCCTATCACATTCACCGGCGTCAACGTCCCCGCGGAAGTGGGCGACGGGCGGGGTAGCGTCAGCTTCCAGGTGATCCCAACCACGACCAACCCCAAGACGGGAGCGCTCGGCTATTTCTTCACTGTGCGTGATCCGACAGCCCCGCAGGACGACCAGACTTTTGAAGTTGCAATCGTCATCGGTGGGAATTTGGAACAGTCGTTCCACATCAAAGTCGGCGACAATCACTTTCCCTCGCCACTGCGCTGGAAGGTCGGGCCGCCGGAGACTGCCGGTTGGCAGATCGACTCGACACCGCAGCCTGACAATTGGGTTCACTATCGCGGTGCGAACAACCCCAACGGCAAGCCGAGAACCGCAGTGCAATTGCCATTCGAAAGAGTCGCGGAAGGCCAGTGCTTCGGCTGCCACACGACCGGCTTCGATTATGAGCGGCCATCGAAGGAAAAGGAAGCCAAATGGGTCGCGGTCGGTGACAGCAAAGCGAACGGCGTCGACACCAATGGACGGCTCGAAGTTGCAACGCGCGGTACCAACGTTGGCGAGTTGGGGGTGGGTTGCGAAAAATGCCATGGCCCCGGGAGCGCACACAACGCGGCGCAATCGGACGCGGGGCGCCGCATCCCCGCCGCGCCGAAGCCGCTGGTCGAGGGCAAGATCCTGAACCCGATCAAGCATATGACGCCGCTGCAGCAATCCATGATGTGCGGCACGTGCCATTCACGCGGCAACAACACACTCACGCCCGGAACGGGCGATGCGCAGCAGCAGCCGCCTAATGCCCTCGGCTTCCCGGATCGTCTCAAGGCGCCCGACAAGGGTTTCCTGCCCGGCGACACTGATCTTGCAGCGCGTATCAAGATGTTTGGCGGCTTTGGCGACCGGCCGCAGTCCTTCTGGCCGAATGATCTGGCGAAACAAGGCCGCATGCAGTGGCAAGATCATATCAAAAGTGCCCACCACACAGCCAACGCGGCAAGCTGCATAACCTGTCACAGCAGTCACGCGCCGATGAAGGAGCGCGTCGACAATGACCGCTTTCAGCTGCGTCAGTCTGCAGCCGTTCACAGCAAGACCAACGTGAACGAGAGCCAATGTGAGTCGTGCCACAAATCGACCGGCTCCGCGATGCAGCCGAACATGGACATGTACCAAGATAGCGTGATGCAGCAGAAGGGCGTGACTTGCGTCCAGTGCCACATGTCGCAAGTCGGCAACCGAATTGGCCGGACGACGAAGTCACCGGCCAAGAATGACGGCTATTTCGACGTCAAGTCGGGCAAACATTGGGATGTCTCAGCCCATACCGCGCGCACCGCTTCGACGGGCGATAGCGCTGGCGTCGCGCCGGGCATCGGTACACGATCATCGTGCATCAGCTGCCATGGTCCAGAATCGCGGCAGCCCGTTGGGAGCGTCGTGTCTGACCGCCGCCTGGATGAATTGATGATGTGCCGCAAGCAATACATCCGCGGCCGTGTCGAACGCATGCGGGCCGGCATCGTCAGTATCGAAATTTTGAAAGCCACCACTCTCGGCAAAGCCCGACTGGAGTTGGACCTCGTCGTCGCAGATCGCAGTTGGGGCATGCACAACTGGGCCAAATCTCTCGTGGTCCTGCAAACGGTGCGGCAAGAGATTGCCTCTGCGTGTACGGGTGATGCAGCCTGCCGCGCGCTGAAGGACGTCGGAGCGGTGATGCCCGGGAAGGAGTTGGAACCTTCTCCCGAATAGGAAGCCGTGTCGCCGGCGATGATTTTGTAGGTCTCTGTGCGCGCTTCCGCACCGAGGCCGAGGCTGAATTTTTCGGTCAAATTTTTTGACACGTCCACGTTGCCAACGATATGGCTGAAATTGAAACCGCCCGGCTTGAAGCGCGTCGGGCTGCTCGTACCGAGCGTCCGGTTGACGGTATTGTTGACGGTATAGGTTTGCC
>JANOAW010000329.1:0-3290 GCA_031411355.1 Hyphomicrobiaceae bacterium
CATCCGGTTTACCCGAGGATCTCGCACATGCGCTTTGCACAACTCGCCGCTCTCGTCGTATTCGCCGGCTTGCCACACGGTGTGTGGGCTCAATCGACGGTCCCGGCATCGCCGAGTGCACCTGCCGCCAAGGCCGACGCCACCCCTGAGATGAAGGCGCGCTTTGAAAAATTCCGTGCCACCTGTGGCGCCGACGTGCAGGCGCATTGCGCGTCCGTGCCACGCGGTACAGATGCCACCCGTGGGGAAATGCGCCAGTGCATCGACACGCACAAGGCGAAATTTTCCGCGGCCTGCCAAAGCGCCGTTGCCGAGCGCGATGCGGCGCGCGACGCAAAGAAATCAGCCCCACTGGAAAAGCCGAAATCGTAATGCGGCGGCTGAGGCAGAACACGAAAGGGCCCTCGCGGGCCCTTTTTGCTGTATCACGCAGGTGCGAGATCAGGCGGCGCGGCGCACGAACGACACGTGCGAACCAGCAGGCATGCGAGCCTTCGCGGCTTCGTAGGATTGGGCGCAATGCTCGGTGCAATACGGGCGGCCGATCACTTGCTGCGCACCGCAAAAATGGAAATCGTCATGGCGCGGGTCGCCGATTGGCCAACGGCAATCGCCGGTTTCCAGGTTCGCAACGGTCTTCTTGGTGATTTTCTTGCTCACGGGCTCACTCATCTTCCGGACGCATATCCGGCTACATCACGCGGTTACTTCAGACTGGACGACGTATCCATCATATGGACCACATCATTGTGCGTTGCAACATAAGTTCACAAAAATGTCATGCGACCGGACCGCACATTCGACTTTCGGCGATCGGTGACGCTTGCAGACAATCGAGAGGCACGTCCTGAGCAGCTGCCTGCTCGCAGTCCTCTTGAACAGCATTGCGTACCGATACCAAGAAAGCCAGCCGGCAGGATCGACGCAAGAAGGATGCAAGCAACTTATGGAGTGGAGCGGTCAGTCGGAAATTCTGCTCCTTGGTATAATTTGTCAGCAACCGGATTATTGAAACTCAAAATGGGTCGCGCAGATACCACCCTTACTTGTCGCCGTACGGGTTTTCGCCTTTGCGCAAGTTGAAGCGAATAGGTGTGCCGGGAAAATCGAAGGTTTCGCGCAAACTCTTGACCAGATACTGCACATACGATTTCGGCAGCGCCTCGGGAATGGAACAGAAGGCGGCGAACGTCGGCGGGCGGGTCGAGGGCTGCGTGATGAAGCGCAAGCGAATGGGGCGGCCTCGTGCGGCTGGCGGCGTGTGGCGCTGCGTCGCCTCGATCAGCCATTGATTGAGTTTCGACGTCGACACGCGCTTGTTCCAGACGGCATGGGCGTCGAGCACGGCTTTCTGCAGTTTGTCGACACCGCGGCCCGAGCGCGCCGACAGCGTCAGCATGGTGATGCCCGGTGCCTGGGCGAGGCTGTGGCCGAGTGTCTCGCGCAGATCCGTCAGCATCTTCTGCTTGTCGTCGATCAGATCCCACTTGTTGACGGCAATGACCAGCGAGCGGCCCTCGTCGATAGCGATGCCGGCGATGACCATGTCCTGCTGTTCAAACGGTCGCTCGGCGTCGATCAACAACACCACCACCTCAGCGAAGCGGATGGCCCGGATCGCGTCACTGGCCGACAGTTTTTCTGCCTTCTCGTCGATCTTGGCCTTGCGCCGCAGCCCCGCCGTATCGAACAGGCGCACATCCTGGCCATGCCAGACGACGTCGGTCGATACGCTGTCGCGCGTAAGACCCGGCTCCGGGCCGACGATCATGCGGTCTTCGCCGATCAGCGCGTTGACCAATGTCGACTTGCCCGCATTGGGCCGCCCGACGATTGCGACCCGGATCGGGCCGCGCTTGGACGGCGTCGCCTCGACGTCGGCATCCTGCTCGTGCTTCTTGCGGTTCGACATCTGCTTCAAGCCGAGCGCTGCCAGCACGTCGGATTCGAGCCCCCCCATGCCCTCGCCGTGTTCGGCCGAGATGGCGACGGGATCGCCAAGGCCGAGAGAATACGCGTCGTAGAAGCCTGCATCGGCCGCCCGGCTCTCGGATTTGTTGGCGACCAGCACCACGGGCTTACCGGCTTGGCGGACGATGCGCGAGAAGGCCTCGTCCGCGCCCGTTACGCCGGCCCGGGCATCAATGACGAACAGGATCAAATCGGCCGATTCGATCGCCTTTTCCGACTGTTCGCGCATGCGGGCAGCAATCGACCCTTTCGGCGCTTCCTCGAGACCCGCCGTATCGGTGAGCGTGACGGTGTGGCCGCCGAACACGGCTTCGCCCAACTTGCGGTCGCGCGTCAGGCCCGGCAGGTCGGACACCAGGGCGTCACGCGTGCCAGTCAACCGGTTGAACAACGTGGATTTGCCCACGTTCGGCCGGCCGACGATGGCGATGACGGGCATTTTGGAGACGGGCAGCTTGGACACGTGAATACCGCGAAACGACTGAGTTCAAGCTCACATAGGCTCTAAGCCGAACAGAAACCAGATACTTTTCGAGTTGCAGCGCCTAAGGTGCGCCGACGTGGTCATGCCCGAGGCGGCAAGGGAACGCCGAGCTCAGCGCCCCCTTGGTGCCAACGGTCATTGCTCGAGCGCGGCGCGCACCGTTTCGAGATGGCGCGCAAGCGCTGGTGTCATCGCCTGGTGTGCGACCAGTATCGCCTCGATGGCATCGAGACGCTGGCCGAGACGCACGGGATCGTCCAACAGTGTCAGCACATCGGTGAAGCGATCGGACTTGGTGGCACGCCAGACGGCTGCGACCAACTCCTTCAACGCTTCCCAGGCGGCTTCACGGCAAATCTTGAACCGCAGACACCGCGCAACATACTGCGCAACCGCGGGCTCAGCTGCCATAGGACCTGCGACCGGACCGCCGGGAACCGCCGCGCCGGCCGCGCCGCCGATCAAAACGAGACACACGACAACTGTAAGCAAAGAAGGGTTTTTCATGATCTGGCCGCCTCCTTGTTTGGGCACGCGTGCCGGAAATCGGCGCACGGCTTTGCAGCGGCGGACGGGTGAGTAGGACGAGATCGAGCCCGACAAACAGAGCGAGTTATCAACCAAAAGCGTCGGGTTTTCGCACACGGAACCCGACCGGGGTGTCGTCGCCGTCCGCAATTCACATGAATACGGAATGTTTGCCTGCGCGCGCGCATCGACGCCGCTGTCGGGAGATCGCGTCCGATCGGCATCGCCCGACGTCGCATGACGACTGACGATCGGTTGTCGGCGGCGCGTCGGTCGGTCGACCCGACGACGTGTCGGATTTTGGTCG
>JANOAW010000330.1:0-1789 GCA_031411355.1 Hyphomicrobiaceae bacterium
GGCATGCGGTTGGCGGCATGGGCGCGATTACGCAGGCGATGGCGAAGGCGGCCGAAGGCCACGGGGCCGTGATCCGCACCAGCGCTGCCGTGGCGATGCTGCGCACGACCGGCGACCGGGCGACTGGTGTCGTGCTCGCCGACGGCACCGAGATCCGCGCGAAGGTGGTTGCCTCGAATATTCAGCCAAAGTTGCTGTTTCGGGCCTACGTGCCTCGTGAGGCGGTCAGCGACGAGACGCGACGACGCTTCACCTCGATCGAGACGGGATCGGGCACATTCCGCATGAACGTCGCCTTGTCGGAGCTGCCGGATTTCCGCAGCCATCCGGGTGTCCATCAACAGCCGCATCACGCGAGTGGGATCGTCATCGGCTCGACGCTCGACTACCTTGAGCGGGCGTTTCTCGATGCGCGGCGAGACGGCTGGTCGAGCGAGCCGGTCGTGGAGATGTTGATCCCGTCGACGCTCGATGACACCTTGGCGCCCAAGGGGCGACACGTCGCGAGCTTGTTCGTCCAGCACGTGGCGCCGCGCTTGCCAGTCGGCCGCTCCTGGGCCGATCCAGACGAGGCGTCACGATTTGCCGACCTGGTCGTCGACACGGTCACCCGGCATGCGCCGAATTTTCGCTCGAGCGTCATCGCCCGCCAGACGCTGTCGCCGCTGGACCTCGAAATGCGCTTCGGCCTGGTCGACGGAGATATCTTCCACGGGCAACTGTCGCTCAGTCAGTTGTTCAGCGCGCGACCTGTCCTCGGGCATGCCGACTATCGCATGCCGGTCAAAGGGCTGTATCTGTGCGGCTCCGGCGCCCACCCCGGCGGCGGCGTCACCGGCCTGCCCGGCCATAACGCGGCGCGCGAGATTTTACGGGATTTCAGGCGGTGACGTGCATCGACGACCTGGGGATAGACGTCGCTAAGACGATGTTCCAGTTCGGATTTTAACGCGTTCAAGGCAATGTCTAGGCGTCCGTCCATGAGGAACTGGATCGCCTGTTCGCGGCGATCCCGGCGTTAAAGGCGTTGGATTGGTTTGGCCAGTGCGTGACCAACGTGCGGGCGTTTCGCATGGAGCGGGGGGCGGATCTGCCGCGATTGATGCGGTGAAGCGTGAGCACGATGGACGCGCGACCGCCGCCGAAACGGTGCCCGTCCCGATTTTTCACTTTGAGCGCAGTGATGCGACAGCGCACCTTGTCAGCGTGCTACGAGACGAAACCACATGCTTGAATGACGACGGTCGGTTGGCCTTCCCGGACGATCTTGCCGTCTGAAATCAGCACGGTCCCGTCGGATTGCACCGAGCGCCACGAGCGAAAACCGTCGCCGATCTTTACCATGGTCACCGTGAAATCAGACGTCCTTCCAGTCTGCACAAATTCAATCCGATCAGGTGCCAACTGACGGACATTGCGGATTGCAAAGGAAGGCACCGCCGCCGCCGACACCTGCCGCGATACTGTGAGCTTGCCATCTTTCGACACATCGTAGTGGAAGTTGGCGTTCGCTGCACTGGTCGGCGCCGCACAGTCGATTGCAAGTCGACCAAACAGGCCAAATGCGCGCAGAACATCGGCGTCAGCCGCGTAAGACGGTCCTACGCACGCAACAAAAAAAATTGCCGTGGCAGCCACTATGGATCGACCCATGTCTACTTCCCCTCAGCCTTCCGCTCCTTGATCGCCGTCTCATACCCCGCCACCAGTTTCTTCACGCTCGCGCTCGTCACATCCAGCACAGGGGCGGGATAGACTCCGTAGAAGATCGTCCAGCACCACCGCCTTG
>JANOAW010000331.1:0-3373 GCA_031411355.1 Hyphomicrobiaceae bacterium
CGGGACTTGACCGGGTCTCCACCCAATTGGCTTCACGCAGGGGCCGTATGTTCAGGTCGTGATTGCCGACCACACACAAAGCGGTTCCATTAGCCACCATGCTCATGACGAGGCGCAAGACGTCAGGCGACTTTGGTCCACGGTCAACCAGATCGCCGACAAAAATGGCCCGACGCCCGATCGGCGGCACGACCTCGGCCGAGCGTCGCCCATTCATGTCCCGCCACGTGATAGTATATCCCAGCGTCTCTAGCAGCGCGTGCAGTTCGTCACAGCAGCCGTGCACGTCGCCAACGATGTCGAACGGCCCAGAAACGTGACGCGCATCAGTCGCAATGCGCTGCCTCGATACCGAGGCTTCGGCTAGCAGCTCCGCTCGGCCGAACCGGTGAACTTCCCGCAGATCGTCGAATGCCGGGCCGGACTGGCCCACCGCACCCGGGTCGGCACCGACAACGATACCGACGGTTTGCGCGTAATGGCGCTTGGCGATGGCGAGAAAAGCGGCGCGCTCTTGCCGTCCCAACGCCGCTGCGCCAACCACAGTCAGCTTGCGCCGCTTCAAACGCAATTCCGTGATCGCCAGGCAGGCGGCAATGGCGTCGGCGCGGGCGATATGAGGCGCGTCGTCGTCGCCGACAACGCCGATATAGTGATCGAGCGACACGATCTCGGTCGACGTGAAATGGCCGCGCGCGAATGACGACGCGAGGGCTCCCGAGGCACCGAGCAGTAGAACCAGACAGAATTCAGGAATTTCGATCGTCATCGCGCCCATTGGGTCGATCAGAGCACGGCAACGCTCAGTACATGCCGCACGAGAGCTTGGCTTCTTCGCTCATCCGATCCTTGTCCCAAGGCGGATCGAACGTCAGGTTGACCGTGCAGCCCTGCACGCCCGGTACGGCGTTGACCGCATTCTCGACCATTCCCGGCATCTCGCCCGCGACCGGGCATCCAGGCGACGTCAGCGTCATGTCGATGGTGACGTAGCGATCGTCGGCGATATCGATCTTGTAGATCAACCCGAGCTCATAGATGTCGGCCGGAATTTCCGGGTCGGTCACGGTCTTGAGCCCGCATACGATGTCAGCGGTCAGCTGATCGAGCTCCTCAGCCGAAAGCGAAGACCCCGGTACGGGTGTGCCGCCATCGGCGACGGACTTTGGTCGAGCGCCGTCTATGGCCGCAAAGGTCGGCTGCGGAGCAAGATCGGCATCGGCTGGCACATAGTCGGTCATGATATCACTCTCGGCCGGGCGAATGGTGCGCCCCGCTCACGCTCATATGTGTTCGATTGCTAGAATACGCCAGAGGCGACGCGCGGTCGAGCGCGTCGCCAAGAGGTCAAGACGTGTCTGACGCCCGGCTGATTGCGGTTATTTCGGCAGCGTGCCGTCGATGCCCTGGACATAAAAAGTCATGCCCGACAGATCCTTGTCTGATATTTTCTCGCCCGCCTTGAGGAACGGCGTGCCGTCCTGCTTGTTCAGGGGCCCGGTGAATGGGTGGAACTCACCCGACACGATCTTCGCTTTGATGGCGTCGGCCGCAGCCCGCGTGTCCGCAGCCACGCCTGGTCCATAGGCGGCCATGCTCATCATGCCCGTGTTCATGCCGGCCCATATGTCACCGGTTTTCCAGCTGCCGTCCATGACCGCTTTCACCCGTCCGACATAATACGGCGACCAGTTGTCGACGATCGACGTCAGGATCGCATTGGGGCCGAACGCCTTCATGTCGGACGCTTGGCCGACGGCGAAGATCTTGCGTTCTTCGGCGAACTTGACGGCAGCGGGGCTGTCGGTGTGCTGGAAGATCACATCCGCGCCTTGGTCGGCCAACGCCTTGGCGGCATCGGCTTCTTTGCCAGGATCGAACCAGGTCGAAACCCAAACGATCTTGAATTTGACGTTTGGATTGACAGATTTCGCCCCGAGATAAGCCGAGTTGATGCCCATGATGACTTCTGGGATCGGAAACGACGCGATGTAACCGATGGTACCGGTCTTGGACGCCTTGGCGCCTACCACACCCGCGATATAGCGCCCCTCGTAGAAGCGAATATTGGCGGTAGCGACGTTATCGGCGCGCTTGTAGCCCGTCATATGTTCGAATTTCACGTCGGGATATTTTGCGGCCACTTTGATCGTCGGATTCATGAAACCGAACGACGTGGTGATGATCAGCTTGTTGCCTTGGCTCGCCAACTGGTCGATGACACGTTCGGCATCCGGGCCTTCCGGCACGTTCTCGACATAGGTTGTTTCGACTTTGTCGCCGAATTCCTTCTTCACGGCCTCGAGGCCCTGATGATGTTGATAGCTCCATCCGTGGTCGCCGATGGGACCGACATAGACGAACGCCACCTTCGTCTTGCTTTGCGCAACAACAGGCCCGACGCCCACAATCGCAGTCACGCCGGCAGCCGCCACGACGGCCGTGAGAACACGTCTCGAAAGCATGTCGAAATCTCCCTGAACTGCGAGCTGAGCACCCGCGACCGACCTTATAGCGGATCGATGGCCGCGGTGCAGCGATCATGTGCGCCGCTTTTGCACGCAATTTCTGCGTCAGTCTTGGCCATGTACCCAACGCGTCCGCGTCTACGGTGCCGCAAGCGCCTCGAGCGCATTGGCAACGAGCCCACTGAGCAAGGTCAGCTTGTAACCTGTCATCGGTAACGGCGCGGCGCCGATCACGGCCTGCCGCCGCGCCTCGTCGATCGGCAACGACGCCACCGGCGCTCCGGCCAAAACCGCCTCAGCGGCCGTCAGACGGAAGGGCACGGGTGCGACGCCGCCGGCAACGAGCCGCACCTGCCGTAGAATTCCGCCGTCGATCCAGCCGCAGGCAACCAGCTCGACCAGCGGCCATTCGGCTTGGGCACGGCCGATGGCCCGCTGATAGTGCCCGCGCTCACCCGTCAGCGGTGCTGGCAGGATCACCTCGACGATCACCTCGTCAGCCGACAATTGATTGTCCCGCGCACCGTCACGACCATCGCCCAGGAGATCCAGGACCGAGACGTTCGACCGAGCCGTTGTCGTCACGCGCGCGTCGTAGGCGACCATGGCTGCAGCCATTGTCGAGGGATGCGGGGCGACGCACGGCCCCCGATCGAATGCGACGCCATACAGATGATTGCCGGATCGCGCTGGACAAACGGTTCCACCTTTTTTCAAGCACGAGATATCGGGACTGCGAAAATACCAACACCGTGAGCGCTGCGCGAGGTTTCCGCCCAACGTCGCAACGTGTCGAATTTCAGGTGTCGCCAGATCGCCCGCCGCAGCGCAGAGCGCGGCATAGGCTGTGCCGAGCCGTCCATCCGCAGCGATCCGCGCGATCGTCACGCCGGCGCCGATCGTCG
>JANOAW010000332.1:0-7520 GCA_031411355.1 Hyphomicrobiaceae bacterium
CTATGATGACTGACGTGGTGGCTGCAACCGTGCTCTGCTTCAATGTCCGTGTCTTCGCCAAGCCACTGCGCATGTCGGCATAGGTGATCTGCTGGTCGGTGCGCGGCGCCGTGGCGAGGATCGCCTGCAACCCCTGCATTTGGCGGCTTGCGGACCGATGTAACGCCCAGAGGGCCGGAGCAACCAGGATGACGACCATTACTGCGAACAGCAGGATCGTAGCGCCTGTGCCGGCTGCGACGGCAACGCCGCCAACTGCGATGAGCACCAACAGCACCGCAACCATCCATAGCACGAGAAACAGCCAGCCGCGTCGCGGCGTCAACCGGGTCAAGATCGAGCTGATTTCAGTCTTTTGCTCCGCGCTGACCAGATAGTGGTCGGCACGGCCGACGATGCGTGGATTCGGGGCCCGAAAAATAAACCCCTCGGGGACCTGTTTGAACAAGAGCGAGCTGTTTTCGATGTCCGGGTTGATCACGACGGCCTCCTAGAGGTTCAAGCCTCCTCAGACCACGCCTGCGGTTTGACGGGTGTTCCGGTGGTAACACTTTCTCGTCGGACGCGGCCGATAAATGCCGTCGCCTGGGTATCTGCCCAGTGGACGCACGACGCGGTCGCCTGCACTTTACCGACCATACGAGACCCAGGCTCCGGGTCGGCCGGCGACGGCCGATCGGCGGGGCAGATGGCTCCGGGTCCAAACCGGCGCCTCGGCGAGGAGCGCGTTCGGAGTAGCTGCCCGAGCTTCCCAGGGTTCGTCGTCAGTGGAGGGTGTGGCGGCGTCAGCTCGGCCATATCCCGGGCCCGCGAAGCAAATGTCGGGACGCTGAGGGTCGTGCCCGCGGCGGAGGGTGATGGACCCGCCGATCCCGGGTGGTCTCCACTGAACAACGGGGCGCGTTATGCCCGACTGCCGGTCGGGTGGCGTTGCAATCGGCGACGTGAAACGGCCGGTGCCTGCGCCTGTTTGCCATATCTTGTTTGATCCGATAGCGGATCATAACGGGTGTGCGGCAGGGCGGGTAGCGGCCCGTGCGTGGGACAGGTGAGTCGCGGCCAAGACGCCGCGGCGACAAGCCGAACGTCGCACGACTGCCGCTCATCGACCGCGGGCATCGCGCCCCGCTTCGCCGGCCATGAGGCCCGCGAGGTGGCCGTCATGATGTCGTGCGGCCGGGATTGTTAACCATGTCAGGCGACGTCACCAATCGACGCGCGAGATCGCCTGCGGCACTGCCGCACGCGATCGTCACGCCGTGCGATGCGCAAGCCTCACTTCTTGATTTTGCTCGGGTCTTTGACGTTGGCGACGGTCTCGAACTCGGTGTTCCAGAGTTCGCCGTCCTTCTTTTCGACGCGGCGGATGTAGATATTCTGGATGACTTCGCGCGTTTCCGGATCGATCGATATCGGACCGCGCGGGCTCGTCCATGACATGCCCTTCATGGCACCAACGACGCTGTCGCCATCGGTTTTGCCGCCGGTTTTTTTTACCGCTTCGTAGATCAGATGCATGGCGTCATAGGCGGCGCAGGCGGTCAGGTTTGGGCGCTTGTTGTCGTAGGCTTTCTTATAAGCGGCGACGAAGGCCTTGTTTTCGGGGCTGTCGTGGGCGGCTGAATAGTGATGCGAGGTGATCATGCCGAGCACGTTGTCGTCCATCTGCGTGAGGATATCGTCCTCGGTGACGCTGCCTTCACCGAGCAGCTTCATGCCGGTTTTGTTCAAGCCACGCTCGACATATTGCTTGATCAGCGTGGCGCCGATGCCGGCGGGCACGAAGACGAACATGGCGTCGGGTTTCGCATCAGCTGCACGCTGAAGGTAGGCCGAGAAATCGCGGTTGGCCAATGGCACGCGGATGCTCTCGACGACGGTGCCGCCGCCAGCTTTGAACTTGCCGACGAAGGTGGTTTCGGTGTCGACGCCCGGCGCATAATCGGACACGAGCGTGACCACGGATTTGATGCCGTTCTTGAGCGCCCAATCAGCCATCGGCTCGGTCGTCTGGCCGGTGGTGAAGCTCGGTCGGACGATGTAGGGCGACGTGGTGGTGACGATCGGCGTCGCAGCCAGCATGATGACCTGCGCGACCTTGGCCTGGGTTGCGATCGGCGCGACGGCGAGCGCGAGCGGCGTCAATCCGAAGCCGGTGAGAATATCGATCTTGTCGTTGACGACCATTTCCTGGGCGATGCGCTTGGTGTTGTCGGCGACGCCACCGTCGTCCTTGAGCACCAGCTGGACCTTGCGTCCGCCGATGGTGTCACCAGCGATCTGCATGTAGAGACGCGAACCCGTGTCCATCATGCGGCCGGTGCTGGTGAACGGTCCGGTCATGGGTGCGATCAGGCCGATACGGATCGGCTCCGTGCTCTGGCTCAATGCGGGCAGCGGCACGACGGCTGCGGCTGTGCCGGCGAGAATATGACGACGCGACAGTGTAAAGCGGCTCGAGCGCATAGAATTCCTCCTCCTGAGACGGATCAATCACGCGCCTCACGGAGTGAGACCGCGTCGACCTTCTTGTCGAGCGCAGTCTTGGCCGAACGGCGTGAGCTGCGCAATTGCGATTCTTGGACCGCACGAGCGAATGCAGTTTCTCGGGAGAGAGACGTTCGATCGCCTTATGGAAGCCACACGTGATCGAGGGGCGCCGATTGCGCCAGCCATCGCATCACATCTTCAGCCCACCGAGCAATCCCGGCGGGATCGGCAATCCGGCGGTGACGGTCGCCATTTTGTCCTTGGCCGCCTCGGCGGCCTTGGCTTGCGCGTCGGCGATGGCTGCGACGATGAGATCTTCGAGCATCTCCTTCTCGTCGGCTTTGAGCAGGCTCGGATCGATGACGATGCCCTTCATGTCCGCGCGACCGGTCATGGTGACGGTGACGAGACCGCCGCCGGAGCTGCCGGTTACGACGACGGCCGACAGGGCTTCCTGAGCCGCCTGCATTTTCGACTGCACCTCGCCGAGCTGCTTCATCATCTTCATCATGTCGAACATAGAAAGCCTCCTGCGCTGCATCAGCGATAGCACGAAAGCGAAGCCGGATCGACGTGTGATGGCGCTCGCCTGATGTGACGGCGCGGCTGAGGTCAGCGGCTCAGGTCAACGGCTCAGGCGATCGCCTTTGCGCAGCCGCGGGTCGTCCAATTCGATCCAGCGCAAACCATCGCGCACGGCGGCAGTCTGGGCGACAGCCATGTCAAGCACGGCGAGGAGCGGCGACGCGGCGAGGGTGGGCAAGACGTTGGCGACACGATAAAATGGTCGCGGTGCTATCGACATGGCGGCAAATACCATCGCGCTTGCCAGGAACGGGCCGACAACGAGCGCTGTGCGCCGACGCCGACGCCGTTTGCGCGCGACGACCTCATCGATATTGACGGCCGCAACGGCGTTTGGCTGGCGTCCCGACCTGACCGTCGTTTCGCGCGTACGTGATCGATCGTTGAACCCGACAGCATGATCATCAGCAACGGTCGCCTGCTGGACCGGCGCTGGTTGCGCGGGCTGCATAGGCTGCGCATTCGCTGGGTTTGCTGGCCGAGGGTGACGGCCGGTTGCGACGTCAATCGGCCGACCGACGGATTCCGGTGCAGCTGCGATACGCTGACGCGCGGTTTCGATGGCGACGGGAATGCGCGCAGCCGGCGTCGGCGCAGCATACTCCGGCAATGCCTGTGTTGCTTGAGGCCGCGCCGCACGTGCCGGAACGATCGGACGCGGTGCGGCCGCATCCACGGGGACGGCTTGCAATTGCAGCAGACGGGATAGGATCGGGCTGGCGTCGACCTGCGACAATTCAGCGTAGCGGTCGACGATGCGCACGGTCTCAGGCCATTCCGGCAGAGCTGCGACGGCGCCGGCCTCGAAATCGAGCAACGTCGAGACAGTCGTGTGCAGGCGGCGCGCCATTTCCGATTGCGAAACGCCGACGATGTCACGCATCTGTTTGAAGATTGCGGCGAGCCGCTCATCACCGGCATAACGTCCAAGATTGGCCGCAGCCGAGATCGCGGTACCAGCACGCTCATCGCCAGAGGAGGCCAAGCTACGCATCACTCGAGCCCCCGCTCAAACGCGCCATGACAAAACTGGCGCACCGTCCCGCATTTCATTGCGCGTGTCAAAGTTTTCTTGGCTCGTGCCATTATTGTCACTAACACTGCATCTCGGTTGAGTTGCGTCTCGAGTTGCGTCTCGAGTTGCGTCTCGGGCGCATGCGGGATAGAGCGCCGACATCCCAAGCCGCATTCGAGAACACAACCGTGGTTCATGCACTCGACCGATTGAAGACGACCGCAGGATTGGCCGTCGCGGGCAAGCGCGTTCTGGTTCGCTGCGATCTGAACGTTCCGATGTCGGACGGGGCGGTCAGTGATGCGACGCGGCTCGAGCGCGTTGTGCCGGGACTCGTTGATCTGGCCGCGCGCGGCGCCAAAGTGATCGTCATATCCCATTTCGGTCGCCCAAAAAACGGCCCGCAAGCCGACCTATCCTTGCGACCGATCGCCGAGGCGCTCGGTCGCCTTGCCGGTCGACCGATCTCGTTTGCAACCGACTGCATCGGACCTGCTGCTGCAGCCGTGGTCGGCGCGATGCAGGCGGGCGATATCGCGGTGTTGGAGAATCTACGCTTCTACGCGGGCGAAGAAAAAAACGACCCGGCTTTCGCTGCCGAACTGGCGACGCTCGGCGATATATTCGTTGGCGACGCATTTTCCTGCGCGCATAGGGCTCACGCCTCGACGGAGGCCATCACGCACCGGCTGCCGTCCTATGCTGGTCCATTGCTGATGGAAGAGATCGACGCGCTGCGGCGGGCACTCGACGCGCCGCGCCGACCGACGGCTGCCGTGGTCGGCGGGTCCAAAGTTTCGACGAAGATTCCAGTCCTCACCAACCTCGTCGCCAAGGTCGATAAATTGATCATCGGCGGTGGCATGGCCAACACGTTTCTGCAGGCTCAGGGCTTCAACGTCGGCAAATCGCTTGCCGAACCCGATCATCACGAGACGGCGCGCGACATCCTCGCCACTGCGGCCGCGCATGGTTGCGACATCGTGCTGCCGATCGATGGACGCGTCGCCCGCGAATTCAAGTCGGGCGCGCCAAACGAGGTATTGCCCATCGACCGGACACCAGCCGACGGCATGATTCTCGACATCGGAACACAGTCGATCGAGCGCGTGATCGGCGTTCTGGCGCAGTGCCGGACGTTGCTCTGGAACGGCCCGCTTGGCGCCTTCGAGATCGCGCCGTTCGGAGAAGGCACCTTCGCGCTCGCGCGTGCGGCTGCGGCGATGACCAAAGCCGGTACACTGGTTTCGGTGGCCGGCGGCGGCGACACCGTCGCGGCCCTCAACGCTGCGGGTGTGACGGACGAATTCACCTACGTCTCAAGTGCGGGTGGCGCCTTCCTCGAGTGGCTCGAAGGTCGCGTTCTACCCGGCATCGCAGCCTTGACCCGCTGACCCGCGCTGACCGGAACGCACATGAGCAATTGGCCAAAAGCGATCATCTTCGACCTCGACGGAACCCTCGTCGACAGTGCGCCCGACATCGCGTATGCGGCCAACAGTGCATTTGCCCCGTTGGGCGTGCCGCCGTTTCCGATCGACGATATCAAGGCCATGATCGGTGGCGGTTCAGCGGTGTTGATCCAACGCGCCGTCGCGGCGGCGGGCCTGCCAGCGACACCCGAAAGCCATGCCGAAATCCTGGCGCGGTTCATGATCACCTACAAGGAGGCGTCGGCGCTCGGTCGCGGCTTGTATGCAGGTGCCGTCGCGTTGCTCGAGACGTTACGGAGCCGCGGTGTCAAGACAGCCGTGTGCACCAACAAGCCCGCGCCGGTGACCACGATTGCCATCGCAGCCCTCGGCCTCGCACCGCATCTCGACTACGTCCTCGGCGCCAGCGACCGACTAGCCAAGAAACCAGATGCCGCCATGTTGCACGATTGCTGCCAGGCGCTCGGCGTGCACCCGCGCGAGGCTGTCATGGTCGGCGACAGCGGCGCCGACAACGGCGCGGCGCGGGCCGCAGGTTGCCCGATCGTGCTGGTCGATTTCGGCTTCTCCAAAGTCCCGGTCGCCTCGATGGGGCCGGATGCGGTGATATCACACCTTCGCGACTTGCCGGCAGTTCTCGATCGACTGGCGTTGTCACGGTTGTCCGTCAGCCGGTGAGCTTGGTCCTCGCGGCCTCACGTCCGCAAGCCGTCGGCGAGGGCGCGGAAGTAGCCTTCGGCTTCGAGCAGGCGGTCGATCGGCGGTTTCTGGCGGCGATGGGGGCTGACGAGAGCGGCAAGGTCCGTGGTCGAGAGATCGGCCAACCGACGGGTCAACGCCGCGCGGCGACGTCCGTCGAGATGGACGCCGAGGGTTTCGACGATGTCTTCGACATAAGCGGCGATGCGGCCGACCTCACGCGTCGCATCGCGGCGCGCTGATGCATCATCCGATCGCTGTTCCAATATGACGAACGCCGCGGCTGCGCGGGCGAAGGTGGCAGCGACAGCTTCGGCATAGGCGGCGATCTTCTCGCGCTTGGCGGCTTCGAGTGTGTCGAACGACGTTTTCAAGGCTTGTAGTGCCTGGGTAAGGCCGAGCAGTTTGAGGAGAGTGGCGGTGAGGGTCATTTGGATCGAACACGACGGGCGGCGACAACGAGGCTGACTATGCCGTGTCCGCCATCACCGGAAAATTGGCCGATTCTGGTGAGCGCCACCTTTAATGGCGGCGTCTGAGTGCCATGTCGATTACTGGGATCAATACTGGGCGCACGGACACAGTTTGTAAAACCGTCGAGACCGGTTATCAGGGCGCCGAATGCGGCATCGAGGAATTTCATGGCATACGACCTGATCGTGATCGGCACCGGCCCAGGCGGCTACGTGTGTGCCATTCGCGCCGCGCAGCTCGGTCTCAAGACGGCCGTGGTCGAGAAGCGCAAGACCCATGGCGGAACCTGCGCCAACGTTGGGTGCATCCCATCGAAAGCCTTGCTGCACGCATCAGAACTGTACCACGAGGCCAAGCACGGCTTCGCGGCCTTCGGCATCGAGGTATCGCCAAAACTCGATCTGGCGAAAATGATGAAACACAAACAGGATACGGTCGATGCCAACGTCGGCGGCGTGGCGTTTCTGTTGAAGAAAAACAAAGTCGACGCCTTCACCGGAACCGGTAGAATCCTCGGCGCGGGCCGCGTTCAAGTCACGGCTGCCGACGGCGCGACGCAGGTTCTCGAAACCAGGAGCATCGTCATTGCCACCGGCTCCGAGGCGGCGATACTGCCGGGTATCACCATCGACGAAAAGCGGGTGGTCACGTCGACGGGCGCGCTGACGCTCGAAGCGGTGCCGAAAAAACTGATCGTCATCGGCGCAGGCGTGATCGGGCTCGAGCTCGGCTCGGTCTGGCAACGGCTCGGCTCGGACGTGACCGTGATCGAATATCTCGACCGAATCCTGCCCGGCATGGATCTCGAAATCGCCAAACAGTTC
>JANOAW010000333.1:0-2694 GCA_031411355.1 Hyphomicrobiaceae bacterium
CGCTGGACGAGGCAAGTCAGTCGAGACAGCCACCCCACACGCGCATCCGGCCAGAGCAACACAGCGGTCGCCGCATTTTTTCCGGTGCAATTTTCCCGGTGTTGCATCCCGAATGCAACCGTCTATAAGCCGGCCAACTCACCAGACCGACAGAAACGGAGAGGCCCGATGGCCATCGAACGCACGTTCTCGATCCTGAAGCCCGACGCGACCAAACGCAACCTGACCGGCGCCATCAACGCCGTGATCGAAAAAGCCGGCCTGCGCATCGTCGCCCAGAAGCGCGTGCACTGGACCAAGGCGCAGGCTCAGGCATTCTACGAGGAACATGCCGCACGTCCGTTTTATGGCGAACTGTGCACGTTCATGACCTCGGGTCCGATCGTCCTGCAGGTGCTGGAAGGCGAAGGCGCCATCGCCAAATACCGCGATGTCATGGGCGCGACCGATCCGAAAGAGGCCAAGGACGGCACCATTCGCAAACTGTTCGCCCTGTCGAAAGGTGAAAACAGCTCGCACGGCTCCGATAGCCAAGCTGCCGCCGCACGCGAAATCGCCATGAACTTCCGCCTCGACGAAATCGTCGGCTGAGCGCGCGATCAATTGCAGGCGACTGGCTCACCCGCGATCCAACGGATCGCGGGTTTTTTTTCGTCTGCAGACGTCAGCGCACCAGGACGGGCACGCGTTGCGCCATGTTGTTGCCAAAGCCGTGCCGATCCCACCGTTGCTCAACCGGTTGGCAGTCGCCGTTCGCATCGGTGGCGCGGCATCGCAACTCGTGCTCACCCGGCTCGGCGATCCAACGACACTGCCAGCCGCGCCAAGCGTACGCAGACGCGGCGGGCGGATCGAGCAAGGCCGTCTGCCAGACACCGTCACAGGCAAATTCGACTTTGTGGATCGCAACCCCATCGCCCGACCAGGCGCGACCATGCACGACGATCTCACCGGCCGGGACAGCGCGCTTGCGCGTGTACCAGTCGGGCAAGCCCGGCGGCACCATCAGCGATTTCACGCGCAACGCCGTCACGGGCGTGCCGACATCGTCTTTGTTCTGCTTGTAGAGATAGGTCCCGACCTGTTGCTGGCCCTGGAAATCGTGATCGATGACATGGATCCGGTTCAACCATTTGACACTCGCCATTCCGTACCAGCCGGGTACGATGAGGCGCAGCGGCGCGCCATGCTGGGGCAGCAAGGGTTGGCCGTTCATGGCAGTGACCAACAGGATGTCGTCGGCCTGCGGACCATCAAGCGCAAAAGCAGGTGTCAGCCGGCGCGCGTAATCATGCTCGACGCCGTCGAAACCACGATCGGCGCCCGTGAACACGATATCGCGGGCAGCCGGCAGAAGTTCAGCGCGCTGGAGCAGGGGCTTCAGTGGCGTGCCCGTCCACTCCGCCGTGCCAACGGCGCCATTGCCCCACGGCATGCTCGGCCAGCGCGGCGACGCCAGCGATCGACCGTTGCCGGCACATTCGAGCGTGACGCGCAACGTGCGCTGGGGTGCTGTACGCAGTTCGGCTAAGCCGAGCGCGAGTGGTGTGCGCACGAGACCGCCAATGGCCAGTGTCCACGCCTCGGGGTCGGCGACGAAGGGGACGTCGAAATGTGTCAGCAGATAATGCAGCCCTGCCGGCGTCACGTCGTGGCGCAGCATCTCGAGCAAAAAGCCATGGTTGCGGTTGGCGAGGTCGACCTCTTCCCGCGCAAAGTCACCGTCGGTGTGGGTTTTTGATTGCGGCGATTTGAAGGGTGATGGCGGATCCATATCACTCACGGGTTGGCGGCTGACGTCTGTCATCGAACATCAATGCGAAACTGCCACGCGGCTTGCACATGAGCCACCCCCTGCTACAGTCCCGGCAAATAAACCTGCGTTTGGAGGAACGCCTGCATGACCAAAACCAACCTGAGCGCACCGGCACTCGACCGCCGCCGCTTCCTCGCGGTCACCGCCCGTTACGGCTTCGGCGTCGCCGTGGTCGCCGCGACCGGCGGTTTCCTGTTCGACGATGTGGCTGTTGCTCAGACGGCCGACGACGAAGCCAAGAAAGAGGCGGCTGCCAAGGTCAAGATGCAGTTCGCGACCGAATACAAGATCGAGGATTACATCAAATATCCGGTCATGCAGGCGAAGTTCAAAGAGAACGTCGAGACCGCCACCAAAGGCGAGATCTTCATGAAGTTGTTCCCCGCTGGCGCCCTCGGCATCGGAGCCGCACTCGCCCAGAAGATCCAGTCGGGCACGGTCTCGGGCGGCGCGGTGTCGTTGTCGAATTTCTCGCCGTTCACGCCCGTCGTCGACATGATCAACATTCCCTACTGGTGCGGCGAAAATCAGCGCTTCGCCAACCTCGTCACGTCGAAGGAATGGAACGACGAGATCACGCCGAAGGTGATGGCCAAAGGCTACAAGCCGCTGTTCTACTACACCACCGAGCCGCGTACGATCTCGACCCGCAAGGGCTACAAGGCCATCAAAGTTCCGGCTGACATGGCCGGCATGAAAATGCGCGTGCCGCCGTCTGCCATGTTGCAGCAGATCTATAAGCTCGCAGGCGCCAGCCCGACAGTCGTTGCCTGGGGCGAAACAGCGGCCGCCATCAAACAGGGCGTCGCCGACGGTCTCGATCCCGCCGTGACGGCGCTCGCCACGTTTGGCTTCAACGATATTCTCGGCAACATGAC
>JANOAW010000334.1:0-2468 GCA_031411355.1 Hyphomicrobiaceae bacterium
CCATCATCACCGCGTCGATGGAAGGCGCCAACAGTCCGTGCCCGACCGATCTGTTGCGCCTGTCGGTTGGGCTCGAGGATGCCGGTGATTTGATCCGCGACCTCGATCGCGCTCTCGGTGCGAACACCTGATATGTTGCACTTCGCGGATTTTACCTGGTCGACGCTGTCGTTGATCGCGCTCGGTGGCTTCACAGGCGGAATCGTCAACGGTTTGACCGGGTTCGGCACGGCGATTTCGGCCATGCCGATCTGGCTACAGGCCGTGCCGCCACCGCTGGCCGCACAACTCGGCGCAACTGGTGGCATTGCAGGGCAACTCTTGACCTTCCGCGCGATCTGGCACGCCATCGACTGGCGCAACCTCATGCCGATGGCGCTCGCGGGTCTGGTCGGGATCCCTATCGGCGCACTCTGTCTTAAGGTCGTCGATCCGATTCTGTTCAAGACCGTCGTCGGCGTGACCTTGATCATCTACGCGTTCAGCATGTTGCTGGCGGGTGATAGATTTCGCCTCGCGCCACGCGGGCGATGGGCCGAGATGGTGGTCGGCTTCGTCGGTGGTGTCATGGGCGGGCTCGCCGGCATGTCTGGACCTGCGCCGACAATCTGGGCTGCGCTGCAAGGATGGCCGAAAGAACGTCGCCGTGGCGTCTTTCAAGGCTTCAACTTCATCATGTTGTCGGCGGTCCTGATCGCCCACGGTGTTCTGGGCTTGATTCCGGCAAACTTTGTCACTGCGGCCTTGGTGGCGCTGCCTGGAACGATCGTCGGCGTGAGCATCGGGCAGCGACTTTATGCGCTGCTCGACGACCAGGGATTTCATCGGATCGTGCTGGCGTTGCTCGGCATTGCCGGTGTGCTGCAGCTGACCATCGGGCGCTGACGTCGAGCCGCGTGAGCGTACATGTGCATGATGCAGCGCAGCACGTGTGAGGACGGCGCGACTCATGATAGCCGGCCTTGCCGTCCGAGTTCTATGACGGTGTGTCGAGCCGCTGCCCGAGGTCTCATGCGACGATCACACGTTCTGTTGGCAATTGCGACGTTGATGGTGTGTGCGGCGGGCTTCTCGACGCCAAACGAAGCTGAAGATCTCGGCTGTACCAATGCGATCAGCCAGGACGTGCGCGAGCTCTATGCGGAGTATGCGGCCCTGCTTCGGCGCGGCGACATCGAGGCACTGACCGCTTTGTATTCGCCCGATGCTATCCTGATGGGGCCTGCCGCACAGTCCATTCGCCTCGGACGTGCCGAGATCGCGACCTACTACACAGCGTTTCTACAGCGGCGTCCGAACGTCGTGGCGCTCGAGCGGACCGTGCGCACCGACTGTGACACTCTCTCCGACGCGGGAATCGAAGTGCTGTCGGTGCAGCCCGATCCGACCAACGCGCGGCTGACGTCCCTGACCACACGCTATTCGCTGTCGTATGGCCGTTTCGGTGATCGGTGGCTGATCGTGCATCATCACCAGGAGATCATCGACCCTCGGCCATCGCTCGATGCACCAGTTGCGAGTGCGCCACCGCTGCGCCTGGTCACCGGCGCCAATCCGCCGTCATCGACCGTCGTCGTTCCGCCGTCGCCGTACGAGCTGCCGGCATCGCCGCCCGTGATCCTGTCGGGGCAGCCGCAATTGGTGCCGACGCGGATCGTGGCCACGTCGATCGACCGTGAGGCAATCGAGCGGCTGGTAATGCTCGCCCGTGTGTCGTTGCCGGCGCCGGACGTCTCGATCGGCTATGGTTTTGCTTACGTTGCCCCTCGGCACGTTCCAGCGATGGTTGCGCCAGCCATGGTTGCGCCGGCCAAAATCTCGGCTGGCATCAATCCGCCGACCGTCGTCATCCCGAAAGCCGCGTTCGGCCTGGATGCGGCCGCGCCGACAATACCGTTACCGCCGGTCGATACCCCTGTGGCGGCCAACACCGAGCCGCAATTGACCGTGGTTGCGTCGGCACATGTTGCCATCGTGCTGCCGCCGACGCCGTTTGCACTGCCGACGACGCCGCCGCCGATCGAAACCTCGCGTATTGCATCCGCGCCGTCTCCGATATCTGCCACCACTCCTGCAGCTGCCGCCAAGACATCTGCAAATCCAGCAGTTGCCGGATTTTCGCAGCGCGCCGCGCCGCAACCAGCGACGGCCGCGCCGCGCGCCGTTGCCCCCGCAGCGGCTTTGCCCAAACCGGCCGCCGTCGCGGCCAAGCCCGCGCCCAAGCCGAGCGTCAAAGCCGCAGCCAAGGAGCCAGCGGCCAAAAGCGGCAAATTCCTGCGCTGGGACGAAAAAGTTCCAATCTTTGACGAATGATCACCGCCTGCACGCGGCGTGAGCGCTCGTCGTCCAAATGTAGGCTTCCCACTTGCGTCCGACCTGCTATCCTCGCAGTGCATAAGTCGCCGGTGGGGGCGATGCGGGGGAGCGACGGGACAGATGGAGTATTTCGTCCAGCAGTTGATCAACGG
>JANOAW010000335.1:0-1538 GCA_031411355.1 Hyphomicrobiaceae bacterium
GCTGGTCACGGCCGGCACGATCGCTGTGACGAAATCAGGAAAGATCGCGGCCCACGCGAAGGCCTGGAAACCGCCGTAGGACGGGCCGATGACGGCTGCCAAATGAGTGACACCAAGGGACACGAGAAGCTGTCGTTGCGCCGCGACAATGTCGGGCAGGCCGATCGGCGGGAAATCGGGCCCGTACGGACGGCCCGTCGCGGGGTTGATCGACCGCGGCGCGCTCGACCCAAAGCTTGACCCGAGCATGTTCGAGGAAACCACGAAAAAGCGGTTGGTATCGATAGCCTTGCCGGGACCGACCAGAGCCGACCAACTGCCCTCGGACGCGTCGGCGCCGTCGGCGAACAGGTGCGAACTGGTGTATCCATGGGTGAGCAACACGGCATTGCGGCCGTCCGGCGCGAGCCGTCCGTAGGTGACATGCGCGACCGCTGCATTGGGCAATGTCGCACCGCACGCGAGCGGCAGGTCGCCGATGTCCGTGATCGTCGTCATCGTCGGTTGACCGCTTTCAACGCCTGGATACGTGACCGTTCGAACCGGCCCAGTGACGATACCATGCCTTGAACAACGCCAACTGGGTGGCGGCAAAGTGTTTCTGGCTCGCCGAGAGGGCATCGGTCGGCAGGAAATGATGCTCGTATTCGGGGCTGCCTTCGAGCGTCATCAGGTATTTGTAATACAACACCAAATCAACGCCCTCGTCGAACGACGACAAGACCCCCAAAGCCTTATCCAATTCGTCGGCGCGGCGTCGTGCATCGGCATCTCCGGCTTGCGCCTGCTCGCAAAGCGAGACGAGGTGCAGCACTTCCTTGGGCAACACGTTGCCGATGCCTGTGATCGCGCCGATAGCGCCGCAGTTCACATAGCCATGCACAACCTGTGTATCGACACCGACCATCAGCGTCAGCGCCGGATCGTGTCCCGTGATGTGCTCGGCTGCGTAGGTGAGAGATTTGGCGCCGCCGAACTCCTTGAAGCCGACGAGGTGTGGGAACTTGGCGCGCAGCGCGAAAAACAACTCGGCCTTGGTCTCGTAGCCATAGTATGGACTGTTGTAGATCACCGACGGCAGGTCGACGGCCGCGGCCAATACCGCTTCAAAATGCGCGCGTTGGGCTGATACCGACGCCCCGCGCGAGAGCACGCGTGGAATGATCATCAAGCCGCGTGCGCCAACCGCCTTGGCGTGCGCCGCGAGCGCTGCTGCTCGATTCGAATTCTGTGCGCCGGTGCCGACGACGACGGGGACGCCGGCCTTGGTCAGCGCGGCAACGCCCTCCATGCGCTGCTCGTCGCTGAGCAGCGGCCAGTCGCCCATGGACCCGCAATAGACGACGGCGGACATGCCATGGCCCACGAGTTCGCGGCCCTTGGCAACCAGAGCTTTGAAATCCGGTTCACGCGCGGCCGTACACGGCGTCATCAGAGCCGGAATAACGCCCCGGAAAACGTTTGCTCGCATCGGATCTTTTGCCATGGCTCACCTGTAAATCGGTCGCTGGACCGCACACTTTGTCAATCGTAGCGCT
>JANOAW010000336.1:0-5149 GCA_031411355.1 Hyphomicrobiaceae bacterium
AGGCCTCAACATCAAACCGCTTGCGCCATCTAAAGTCAGCATCACGAACCAGCTCAGCTGGAAGCCGGTCAAGCCGCCGATGCCGCCGCCGAAACTGACCGGCCCGGCATGGTATCAGCCCGCGCCGAAATTCTCTTGGTATCCATGGGGCGGCAAGAAGTATTTCCCCTATTTCTTCGTCGGCACAGTCGTCACTGGCGCAGCCGTCGTCGCAGGGCGGAATTATTGGACCCCACCGCCCCCATCTTGCTATGCGGGCGGATCGACCGTGTACTATTATCCCGGCACGCGCGTTTGCTATGATTTCGCAGTTGCGCGTGAGAATGACGATTTCGAATGCCACGGCAAAGTCTTCAAATATCGCCCGTCGAAATATCGCACCGTCGAAACGATGATCGAGAACGAAGCACCCTCTGCCGAACCGGTTGCGACATGGCTCGAAGCCGAGCCGACACGCAAGGTTCAGGTGCAATCGGCGATCGATCGTGCGGCGGCGCGCGCGCAGACCATCGCAGCCGTCCCCCAGGAACAGCTCGATTGTTCGGCCTGCCTTGCAGCACTCGGGCCCACCGAGGGGCAGGACGGCGAAGCCACCGTGTCCGTGGTCAACAACTGCGACCATGACATTACGGTCAGCGGCGGCTTGGCAAAAACCGGCGCCCCCGCCGACACCCCGGCCGTGTGCGAGTTCCAAGGCGACGTACCGGCTGGCCAGGAAGTTGTAGCGTGCACCAAGCCGACGGCTGATTTCGCCGAAGCTCAGGTGTTCCTCAATGCTGTGGTGCCGGTTGCCGGCACTGCAAAACCAGCGCCTGCGTGCCGCATCCCGGATCAACCGAAGGCCAATTGAAGCCGCGGCAATACAGACGAACGTCGCGTCGATCAGGGAGGAGTGTCACGCTCCTCCCTATTTGATTTCTGGGATACGACCGGTCGCCGGATCAGGCCGTCCCAACAGGCGGCGCAACCGCACCTCGATCTGCGGATACTGCCGCACGCGACTGACGGCACGATGCCGCAAGGCGCTTGCCCGTCCGCGCCACGACACGGCGGCGACGAAATCAGTCAGTGGAGTTTTCGTCGGGCTGAAGCGGCGCTTGTAGTCGTAGTCGCCGACCGACAAATCGACTCGGCCGAAGCCCTGCTCCGAAAGATGTTGCAGTGTCTTATAAACCATCAACCGCCCAGGCGACGCCTTGGCCCATTCGCCGCCCGAATTCGAGATGCGCAGGATAGCCGGGATCCGGCCATCGCAAACTGCATAGGCCGTCGCAACGACATCGGTGCCGGACAGGATGGCTGTGACCATGACGTCCCCCGACGCCAGCCGTTCGGCCAGAGCGTGTCGATAAAGCGCCGTCCGGGCCGGCGAGTCGAGTTCGAAATCTTGCCCGACATCCGTCAAACGTGCGCGCTGTTGCCGGTCCATGACGTCGAGAATGCGCGTGGCTTCGTTGGCCTCACGCAGGCGCACGAAGCGGACGTCCGGCGAGCGCTGCATGACACGCCAGCAGCGCTCAAATTCCATGCGCACACGGCGATCCAACCCAGCATGATAGGCGTCCCAATCCGGGACATCGACCAGATGCCCCGTCATCGGACTGGTCACGCCCCCCTCCAGCATCGCCAGCGGATTGGCGCGCGTCCCAACGCTCGTCGGCATTTTGCGCAGGTCGACGAGATCGATGGCGGGCAACACCTTGGTCACGGCGCGCCAAAGTCGACCGGCCTCGACGGCATCGATCGGCGACGCCGGCCCAAGGATCGGCGCATTGAAATCCGACACGCCGTCGTCGGCGAATTCCAGCACGCGCAACGCGCCGCGCCGCGAGACGGCAAACGCCATGCGCGCAGCCAGGACACCAGCCTGGCTCACGTCGACAAGCAGCGGTTCAAACGCCTCGGCGTGGCTCGAATACCAGGCATCGAGCCATGACTGCGTTTGAAACTGCCCACAGATCGTTCCGTCACGATCAGCCCATCGCGTCCGCGTCGAAGTCCAATCTGTCGATACGGCAACGTCGAACACGACACTCATGCTGTCGACCCGCTCGACAGCGGAATGATCGCGCCGGGCCTGTTCGGATCGAGGCGGAACGCGATTTCACGTCGCTTGGCGCGCTCACGTTTGATCCAGCCCATGTCGCGCATACCCTTCTGCAACGCCGCCTTCGACCAGTACGGCAACCCTTCGATCGAGCGGCCCGGGCGCGCGAAGCCAAACCGATGGCGCAGAATGCCGTTGGCGAGATTGACGGATTGGGCGCGCTTGATCGCATCCGTCGTATAGGAAACCGTCATCGAGACGTTCAAGACGTCCAGATTCTCCACCCGATGCGGCGCGTTCAACGGCCAGTGCAGGAATTCACCGGGGTTGAGTTGCATGACTTTGGCGTGCGCGTCGTACCAGGGCGCATACGGCACATCGAGCTCCATATCGAACAGGGCGATGTCTTCGAGATTTTCCGGCGTGATGAACGGTGGCGTGTTTGGATACACATAGACCGTTTTGACACCCTCGATCTGGAACAGCGCCTGCCCCGGCAGATCGGCATGATAATAAACCTGGGCTTTGGGCGACGAAATCAGGATTCCACACGACCGGCGGGGCGCAACGAACCCCGGCACACGCTGGGCGAGGCTCTCGAACATCTGGTCGAGCGCCTCTTGATAGCGCTTATCGACCGTTGAAACGTCGCGCAGATTGAGCCACATGCGACCCTTCGCAATGGCGTCGAAAACGTCCGCCCCCTTCAGCGAACCGATTTCTCCTTCCTGCCACAGGCGCTTGTCCTTTTGCTCGCCCATGTGCACGAGGGCATAATGCGAGCGCGGATAAGCTTCGATCAGGTCGATCAACGTTTTGCGCGAGAACAGCGGCGACGTGTGTAACGAATGCCCGAGCTTGAGCGGAGCGTGCCCGAACAGCGCCGAGGTTTCAGGTGTCCATGGGGCCAACGGGTCCGATGTCATGGTAAATGCTCCGTGCTGGCCGTTAAACTGGCCGGATCGATTTTGCGTCTCGACGATTTCGCGATTCGATCAGCAATCTTCGTGCCGCAATCTTCGTGCCGCAACCGTTGGCCACTACACGACACGCGCCGCGTCCGCATGTTCCAGTCGAGCGGCGAACCAGAGCGCGATTGCCAGAATAGTGCAGCCCCCGATCACGAGCGGTAAGCTGACGCCGAAAACACCGAACAAGGTCCGATACACGATCGGCCCGATCGCCTGCCCGAGGAAGAACAAAAACGCGAACGCGGCGATTCCGGAGCCGCGTGCGTTGGGTGCCAATTCGGTGGCACTCGCCTGAAGTGAATTGTGCACCATAAAGAAGCCGAATCCGATCACGAAGAAGCTGCAGGCTTCGATCCGCCAATCCGGGCTGTACGACGCACCCGCGAAGCCGAGAAACGTCGCGAGGCCGCCCGTGCGCACCAGCCACGCCCTCCCGAGCCGGGCCAGCAACGGGCGAACCAAGGCCGTAAACGCAATGCCGCCGACGCTCATGCTCGCAAGAATGAAGCCTGCTTCAGTGAGTGTGCCGAGGCCACGTTGTTCGATCCGCGCGGCGACGAAAGGCGTCAGCCCCATCATGGCGACGCCTTCGACGAACACGCCGCTCAGCACGACCACGGCCCAGGGGCTGGCGAACACGTCCGCATAGCCGGCTTTCATGCCGGCCAGGGTGAATTTAGGCCGCACCACATCGTCCCGGCTGGGCAGCGCCTTCAGTGTCGTCAAATACACGAGACCCGCAAGACACGCTGGCAGTGCGAACATCCAGCGCCATCCGACGAATGACGCGACCATGCCACCAAACCCGGTTCCGAGCAGGATCGCGATTTGCGATGCCATGACCAGACGCGACAAGGCCCATTGCCGATCTGCGACCGCAAAGCGATCACCGATCATCGCGAATGACACTGGAATGACCCCACCGCCCGCGATGCCGGCCAGGATCCGCGACAGGAAAAGATACTCGAACGACGCCGCGATCGCACCAAAACCCAGACTGATGGTCATCACGCCGAGGCAGACTTTGATCACGCGCGCTTTGCCGAGGGTGTCTCCCAGCGCCCCGAGGATGGGTTGCGAAAGCGCGTAGGGAAAGGTGTAGGCCGATGCGAGCAACGCCGCGGTTTCGACGGGAATGCCAAAGTCGCGCCCGATCGCCGGCACCAACGGATCGATCATGCGGATGGTGAACGCCGAAACGAACGCAGCGATGGACAGCACGAGGAGTAAGGGCATTCCGACCCCATAGCAGTCCCGACGTGACCAGCGGTACGGCCAAAAATGCCGGGCAGTCGTGCACCCTCTCGCAGATCCCGGGCAAGTCGGGTAAGACGTGCCGACCGAATGACGAGAAGCCGCACCCATGCGGCCCGTCGAGGGAGGAAAACGATGCGTTTAACGTTTGGGATACGCGTGGCCATAACGCTCGCGGCATGCCTGCCGATGATCGGCATGACAAAGGCTCAGGCACAATCACCTAAGAAAGGCGGCATACTGAATTTCGCCATCGTCGCCGAGCCGCCGACCCTCGACTGTCATGCAACCACAACTTTCGCGACCATTCATCCCGTCGCCCCGGCTTACAACGGCTTGCTTAAGTTTCGCGGCGATGTGAACAAAAAGCTGGAGGCCGTCGGCGATCTCGCCAAGTCGTGGGAAATGTCGGCCGATGGCCTTGTATGGACATTCAAACTCCACGACGGCGTCAAGTTCCATGACGGCTCGCCGATGTCGTCGAACGACGTCAAGGTCAGCTACGAGCGTATCGTAAAACCACCGGCCGGCATCGTCTCACCGCGCCAAGCCCTGCATGCCGATATATCCTCGATCGAGACACCCGATGCCGGCACGATCGTGTTCAAACTCGGCAAGGCCAATGCCTCGATGTTGAACAACTTCGCTTCGCCCTTCAACTGCATCTATTCTGCAAAAAAACTGGCCGAAAACCCAAAATACCCAGAAACCGAAGTGATGGGGACGGGCCCATTCAAATATAAGGACTACGTCAAGGGCGCGACCTATGAAGGCGTCCGCAATCCCGAATATTTCGAGCAGGGCAAACCCTATCTCGACGGCTACAAAGTCTACGTCGTCAAATCCAACGCCGTCGTCCCCGGCATCCAGGGTGGCC
>JANOAW010000337.1:0-10455 GCA_031411355.1 Hyphomicrobiaceae bacterium
GAATATCCCTCGGGCGGAAACGAGGGAATTTCCTGATCGAAGACCGACAACCAGGCGACGAACACCAGCGGCACTAGAACGTACGCGAGACTGAGGGCCGCAGCGCCTTTGAGAGCGAGACGCCCAAGACGTCGCGTGTCGATCACAGATTCCAAGTCAGCCGCCCTCGAACAACGTCGATCACCTCAAACCGCGAGTGTCGTCAGATCCCGCACCACCTGACCCGCCGGCATATCAGGATACTCGTCCGGGAGATGAGCGCGGTTGACCCACATCGTACCGAACCCGAACACCTGCGCGCCCGCCACATCCCAACGGTTCGACGACAGGAAGGTGACATCGGCTGGCTTGCCACCAAGGCGCGCGTGCACCAACTGATACACCCGCTTGTCCGGTTTGAAGACGCCCGCGTCCTGGATCGAAATCACCGCATCGAACGTGCTGGCGAGGCCTGCCGATGTCACCGCTTCAGCCAGCATGTCGGGATCGCCATTGGACAGGATTGCAAGTTTGTCGCCCCGCGCCTTCAGCCGCGCCAGCGCCGCGGGCACTTCCGGGAACGTCGCCATCTGCCGATACGCATTCAGAAGTTTCGCCCGCACGTCAGACGAAACTCCGCCCGACACGGCGATGGCGTAGTCGAGGCTGCGCTGCGTCAAGGTCCAGAAGTCGATCGGCCGTTCGGTCTGGGCGTGGATCCAGGTGTATTCGAGATGCTTGGCGCGCCATGTCTGAGACAATCGCTCGTAAGCGGGTCCTATCTCTTCGCGATATCGGCCGGCAGCCGCATGCACGTCAAACAGCGTGCCGTAAGCGTCGAAGACAATGAGGGACATGGTAGACTCTGCGTTCTTTGGCGGTCGGTATGACTTACGACTGTCCACCCACTTCGTCCATCCGAACGGCGCACTGAAACCGTCTGTCAGCGCGGACCAGTCTGGTGTCGCGCCGGCGCACCGGGTCGAATACGATCTCGATTGCATCGAGCATTGCATTTTAACCCGATTACCGATTGGTGATCAGCATAGCCAAACCTCAGGTAGACCATGTCGATGCCTTGGACCGCAACGGTCGTCACCTTGTTCCCCGAGATGTTTCCGGGACCGCTGGCCGCGTCGATCACCGGTTCGGCACTGCTTAAGCAGCAATGGGCGCTGACCACGGTCGGCATTCGCGATTTTGGCATCGGCCGGCATCGCACCATAGACGACACACCGGCCGGCGGCGGCGCCGGCATGGTCATGCGTGCGGACGTGATCGCCGCAGCTGTCGACACGGCGCGTGCCGACCGGCCCGACGCCCCGCTTCTTTACCTCTCGCCGCGCGGCACACCGTTCACACAGGCACGTGCCCGCTCGTTGTCGGCGGGATCAGGTGTGGTGCTCCTGGCTGGCCGGTTCGAGGGCGTCGATCAACGCGTGATCGATGCACGCGGTCTCGAAGAGGTGTCGATCGGCGATTATGTATTGTCGGGCGGCGAACTGGCGGCGTTCGTTCTGATCGACGCCTGTGTTCGCTTGTTGCCGGGGGTACTAGGCGCGGCTGAAAGTCTGGCCGAAGAAAGTTTTGATGATGGCTTGCTGGAATATCCCCACTTCACACGCCCGCGCGAATGGGAAGGTCGCATGATCCCCGACGTGCTGCTCAATGGTGATCACAAAAAGATCGCGGCCTGGCGCCGAGCCGAAGCCGAACGGCTGACACGCGAGCGGCGGCCCGACCTCCGTCCCGACTCCGACTGAGCCTCAGGATTGCTCAAGTTCCGTCCGCAACACTTCCAACTCCACCCACTGATCTTCGGCTTCGCCGATTTTCGAGCGCAAGGCACCGAGTGCGGCCGACATGGCTTCGAATCCAGCGCGATCGCGCGCGTACAAATCGGGCGCAGCGAGTCTGCTTTGCAAACTTTCCGCTTCACGAGTCAGCGCCTCGATCCGAGTAGGCAAAGTCTCCAGCGCATGTTTCTCCTTGAACGACAACTTGCGCTTGGCCGCCGCCGGCTTCGCCGCAGCCTCGTCGACCTTCGTGCGCGCATCACTGCGTGCCGTTGAAACCGGGCCGGATTTCGCCTCTGCGCTTCGTTGCACGAGCATGTCGGAATAGCCCCCGGCATATTCCTGCCAACGACCATCGCCCTCCGATGCGATGACCGACGCCGCCACACGATCGAGGAAATCGCGATCGTGACTGATCAACAGAACCGTACCCTGGTAAGCGACGAGCATCTCTTGCAACAAATCGAGTGTCTCGAGATCGAGATCGTTGGTCGGTTCGTCGAGCACGAGCAGGTTTGACGGCTTGGCCAACGATCGTGCCAGCAGCAAACGCGCGCGCTCGCCCCCCGATAAAACCCGCACAGGCGTGCGCGCCTGTTCAGCCGGAAACAGGAAATCTTTCATATAGCTCGTCACGTGACGCACATGTCCGTTGACCATCAGCTGGTCACTTTTGCCGCCAGTCAAAGCATCCGCGAGCGTCCAATTCGGATCGAGTTCGTCGCGCCGTTGATCGAGCGTCACCATTTCGATGTTGGTGCCGAGGGTGATGACACCCGCATCCGGCGCCAGCTCACCAATCAGCATCTTGAGAAGCGTGGTTTTACCCGCACCGTTCGGACCGACGATTCCGACGCGATCTCCCCGGCCGATACGCACCGACATCGGCTTGACGATGTCCACGCCGTCAAACGCTTTCGCAATCCCGACCGCCTCGATGAGCCGCTTACCGGAGGACTGCTCCGTCTCGGCCGCTTCCATGACCACGTTGCCAACCACCGCGCGCGCATCCCGCTTCTGAAGGCGCATGTCCGCGAGTTCGCGCACGCGGCGGACATTTCGCTTGCGACGCCCCGTCACACCGCCGTGCATCCACTGTTGCTCACGCGCGATCTTACGGTCGAGTTTGTGCCGATCAGCCTCTTCTTCCTCCAGAACCGCGTCGCGCCAATCTTCGAAATGCGCAAATCCGCGGTCCAGGGTGCGCGTGACGCCTCGGTCGAGCCAGACCGTCTTGTTCGAAAGCGTTTCGAGAAAGCGGCGGTCGTGGCTGATCAGAACGATTGCTGCCCGCGTCGAGGCCAGTGTTTTTTCGAGCCATTCAATGGCCGGCAGGTCGAGGTGATTGGTTGGCTCGTCGAGCAGCATCACATCAGGTTTTGCCGCCAGAATTCGCGCCAGCGCCGCGCGGCGCGCCTCGCCACCCGAAAGGTGCGCCGGATCTTCATGGCCCGTTAATCCGACGTCGGCGATCACCCGCATGGCATGGGACGCTTGATCGAGGGGGCCAAGACCCGCAAGCACATACTGCTCGACTGTTTCAAAGGCGCCGAAATCAGGTTCTTGCGACAAATACGCGACACGCGCCTGCGGATGCACGAAGCGCGTGGCACTGTCGGGCTGCACGGCGCCGGCGGCAATGCGCATCAACGTCGATTTGCCGGAGCCGTTGCGACCGACAAGACAGATCCGATCGCGCTCGGCGACGGTCAATTCCGCTCCGTCGAGAAGTGGTGACGATCCGAACGTCAAGTGAACGTCGTCGAGTGTGAGAAGGGCGCGTGACATTGGGGCTCTCTCGCCCGGATCGCCGACGTTGGCAACCAGACAAACCGCGCCTCGAACGGCACATCGTGTGCATCCAAACGGCACAGCGTGTGCATCTGATGCCGACGCGGAGCCAGCGAGGCGAAGGGTGCTTTGCCGGAAGCAGAGCTCTGTCGGCCACACGCCGTCCAGGACGGAACGACTGTTTCTTGACGTGACGACGGTGTCGATATCATGTGCGGACGCTGCTGACGTCGGCGGCCGGGAGAGTGTACGCGTGAAACCCGCCGACCCCAGTCTTCGGACCAGAACCGAAAGGCTCGCGCATGCTGTCGGCGTGGCGCGGCGCTTGCTCGCGCTTCACCTTGAGACGACGGACGATCCAGCGCCCGCGCTTTTAGATGCCCACCGCAGTCTCGTGCACGCCACCCGCTTGCTGGAACGCACCCCAAAGGTTGCCGGGAGTGACAGGGTAAACCAACGCGTTGAATCGCGTCGGTCGCCTGATGGCGTCGATGACCTCACACGCATCCGCGGCATCGACGTCTCAGCCCTGGTGCGATTGAGCGCCCTCGGCATCACGCGCTTCGATCAAATCGCCGCGTGGCATCCCGAAGACGTGCGCGTGGTCGGCCAAGCGCTCGACCTTGGTCGCAGTTTTCAGAACAACGGCGTTATCGATCAGGCAAAAATGCTGACCGCGCCGCCTGACACGGTCGCAAGCGCTTTCGACGACGCCGTCGCCGGCTGGAGCCCGCGAGCAACCCATGAGGTGTCGAACCGAACGCGGCTCGTGCCTCTGACGCCGATGCAAGTCGTTGAGTTGCATGCTGTTTTACGGAAAGGCCCGGGCAAGACCGAGCTACGTAGTCTCGCCATTTACGCCCCCCTGATTGCGCGCAGCGTCCACATTCCGATCGAACACCACGACATCATGGACGAGGTGCTGTGGCGACCGTCGCCACTGATGGATACGGCGACGCCAGTGACAATCGATGTGCCGACACCCGCGGTGGTCGAGGCGCCATCTTTCAATGCCGAGACGACGCCTGTTGCCACGGCAGATGCCACAGTGAAATCGACACCAACAGTCGACGATCTGGTCGAAGAAAAGCCGGGCGAAACGCCGGCGGATGCGGCGACGAAACCAGCTCACATGGTCAATCTCGACCGTATCGCCGCCTTGGACGCCGAATTCGCGACCCTCGGCGAAACGCCACAAATTGACGAGCTTGAACACGCGGTGATCATCGCGCCGCCCGTTACGACAGCCGATCCGGCGTCGCCCCGCAATACCCTGGCCTCAGTCGAACGACGGCAGTGGCGAACCGTGTCAGTCGACGAAGCTGATGTCACGATACAAACCAGATCGGCCAGATCGGCTCGAGCGACGCCGCTCCTCCTGCCGATGTCGGAACTTCCCTTGCAGCCAAAGCGCACAATTTTCGTCGCCGAACCGCTGCCGGATGCGCCGTCCGAAGTCTCGGAAGCAGCCGTCGTCATCGTCAAGCGTCGCTCACGCGATCGCGCCGCACCGGATTTGGAATTTTATCGCCCGACCGGTACCGAACCGGTGCCCAAAAATGCCGAGCGCGTCGAAGGCGAACTCACGTCTTGAGTAATCCATCAGCAGGTCATCGACCGGCCCTAAGTTTTTCAAGCGCGACCCGGAAGCGCGTCAGTTCAAGCGACCTTTAAGATCTTTGATGCTGTCCGCGATCATCGCCGAGCCGCCGACCCCAGCCATCTTGTCGGCGAGCATCCGCTCGGCCGCAGCCACCGCCAGATCGACAGCCGTGCCACGGACTTCGGCTACAGCCTGAGCCTCAGCACGGGCGATCTTGTCCTCGGCCATTTTGGCGCGGCGTTCCAAGCCCTCTTTCAAGCTCTTGCGCGTCTCGGCGGCCAACGCTTCTGCATCCCGTCGCGCGGTGTCGATGATCGCGGCGGCCTCACGTTCGGCCTCGGCATGCTTTTTCTGATAGTCGGCGAGCAGCTTTTCAGCCGCTTCACGCAGACGGCGCGCTTCGTCGAGTTCGGTCCGGATTGCCGCGGCGCGGTCATCCAGCGCCTTGGTGATCGTGGACGGCACTTGAGCGCGCAGCATGATGCCGAGCAGAATGACGAACGCCACGCCGACCCAGAAAGTCGGGTTTTGCCAAAGCGATTCACCGGCGACGGCGAGCGTGATCATCGGAACCTCGTGATGGTGGCGTGACCGTGGCCAAGCCGAATTTGTGGTATGAGCCGAGTTACCTGCGCACCCCGGCGACAGCCTTGACGGCGTCGTCTTTGGCGACACTCGAGCCAGTCAATTTGCCGACGATGGCTGCGACGGTGTCGCTCGCAATGTCGTTCACGCTGGCGAGCGCTTTGGATTTGCTGGCAGTGATACGCGCTTCGGCGGCGGCGGCCGACGTAGCGATCTCCGTCTCGGCTTTGATTTTCTCAGCATCCGTTTCAGCGGCCAGACGATCGCGCGTTGCTTTGGCGATGTCGCCTGCCTTGCCTTTGGCTTCCGTCAAAGCTTTCTCGTACGAGGCGAGGGCCTTGTCCGTGTCGAGGCGCAGTGCTTCGGCTTTGGCAAGATCGCGCGATACCGTGCCTTCGCGTTCCTCGATCACTTCAGCGATACGCGGCAGGATATATTTCGACAGCATGATGTAGAGCGCGCCGAACGTCAGGGCGAGCCAGATCAGCTGCGGAACGAACGTCGACTGGTCGAACGGCGGAAAGGTGCTTGTATTGACCGGCTTCTGTTGCGTGCCGGTGGCCGTACCCGTGGTGGGGCCGCCTTTTTTGGGAATTTCTGCCATCGGACCGCTCGACTTTTCGAAGACGTGGAAGGGGCGGAGGGATGCGTGTATCGCATCCATCCGCCGCAGCAGGTTCAGACCGCGAACAACAACAGCAAAGCGATCAGCAGCGAGAAGATGCCGAGAGCTTCGGTGAGAGCGAAGCCGAGCAGCAGCGTGCCGCGCTGTCCATCGGCAGCCGACGGGTTGCGGAGTGCGCCCGACAGGAACTGTCCGAACAGGTTTCCGAGACCGATGCCGGCTCCGGCCATGCCGAGGCAAGCGAGACCAGCGCCGATGTATTTGGCTGCGACGGGATCCATAGTGTGCTCCTTGGAGGTTGATCGTGGATCGTTGAGGTGAGACGTCTCAGTGGGCGCCGTGGACGGCGTCACTCAGATAGACACAAGTGAGAACGGCGAAGACGTAGGCCTGCAGAAACGCCACCAGCAGTTCCAGCGCGCTCAACGCCACGGTCAATCCGAGAGGCAGGATCGAAAGGACCTTCCAGGCGCCGGCGGCGGCGAGCAGTGTGGCGACGAAGCCGGCGAAGATTTTGAGGGCGATGTGGCCGGCGAGCATGTTTGCGAACAAGCGCACCGACAGCGACACCGGACGTGAAACGAAAGAAATGATCTCGATCGGCACGAGCAGTGGCATCAGGACCAGAGGCACACCCGACGGCACGAACAGCTTCAGAAAGCCAATGCCGTGGTTATAGAAGCCGTACACGATCACGACCGTGATCACGAGCAGCGCCAGTGCCGCGGTCACGACGATGTGGCTGGTGACCGTGAAGAAGCCCGGGATCATGCCGAGCATGTTGCAGGTCAGCACGAACGCGAACAACGAGAACACGAACGGAAAGAATTTTTTGCCGTCGCGGCCGTCATCGAGGTTATCACGCACGGTCGTTGCGACGAATTCGTACAGCATCTCAGCAACGGACTGGACGCGGCCCGGCACGCGCGATGCGCCCTGCATGGCATAATACAGGAAGCCGCAGATCAGCAGTACCGAGATGATCATGAACAGTGTCGAGTTCGTGATCGACGCGTCGATGCCGAACGGCTTCCACGAGACGACCTTGTTCAGGACGAACTGTTCGATCGGGCTATGCCCGCCGCCTGCTGCCAGGATCATCGTATTCCCCAAAGAGCGTCGTGTGATGGCGCCCGCTATCGCGTCAAACAGTTTTGCGCTGCGTAGCGCACTTTCTCAGTCGTCCTTGTCGTCCGTCACGGACGGCGCCGGCGGTGTCTTTTCCTGACTTGCCGAACGAATGATGTTCAACATGCCAGCGGCCGAGCCGAGCAGAAAAAACAAGATGAACAGCCAAGGTTTGGTGCCCAGCCATTGATCCAAGTACCACCCCAGAACCCCACCGACGACCACGCCGCCGATCAATTCTGCCGCAGCCTTCATCCCACGTCCGGCAGCTGCACTGCCTTGTCGCGCCTTCACCCCACCACGGCGACTTTTCGCCGTTTCGAGTTGAGCGCCGAGCGTCTCGGTCCGCTGCTTCAATGCCTCTCGGTCGGCCGGACTGATCTGGCCCGGAACTCGATCGTCAGGTTTGTCGGCCGGCATTTGCAGCCCCGTCAACTCAATCGGTCCCGTGAACGTCCAGTCGACCCGCACGGCCTATTGCGCGGCGGTGATAGATTCGGGTCTATGGGGTGTCAAGAAAACCGGAGCCGACGACCTCCACCCGATGCCGCGCGAAGTGACGCAGACTGTGGCGCGACGCCTTGGTCTGGCTGCACCAGTGGCGCGACCAACCGGCATCCGCCACCAAGAGGAATGGCTCATGATGTCGCACACCCAAAGAAAGTACCCGAAATAATATTGAAACGTTTCGTCACGTATAGTAATGTCTATTGCCTCATCTATGGGCACGTAGACCGTGATGCCCGCCGAACAACCTCACCGGAGGAACATCATGCGTCCGACCGATCTCGCCGATCCCGTCACGTCGAAACCGGAGACTTTGGCCCGCTCACCCGGTCGTCCGAGAGAAGTTGCAACCGAACAAGCTATCGTCGACGCGGCTCTCGGGCTCTTGGACGAACAGTGTTATTCAGAGATCACTATAGAAAAAATTGCAACCCGCGCCGGAGTCGGCAAGCCGACGATTTATCGTCGCTGGCGCACAAAAGCCGACATCGTTTTACATGCCTATGCCGTGCGCGCGGCCAATCGATCGCCGCCCTACGTCCCCTCTGAAGATGTGTTCCACGACCTGCAGATGTCGCTCGAGCGCTTGTTCGCCGTCACCAATCACCCCGTGAACAATCGCGCGGTGAGATGCTTCATCGCGGAGTCCCAGTACGATGAGGATTTTCGCCGAAAATTCTACGACAGTTTCCTCGCCAAACGGCGCGAATCCATAGCGGCCATTCTTCGTCATGGTCAGGTCATGGGCCAGATCCGCACCGATTTGGATGTCGTCGTCGCGTGCGACTTGATTTACGGCGCCTTTTGCGCGCGCTTGATTCACAACGCCTACCCCTTGGACGCCGCATTTGCGGCAGCCATCGTTGATCAACTGCGCGGTGGATTTGAACCGAAAAACAGCCGAGTTCAGGCCGCCACGTGACTCGTCGACAGGTAGGCATCGAATGCCGACCAGAACCGCGTGCGCGTGTCGTCGCTTTCCTGAAGGATTTCGTGCCGCGCCGCGGCCACAAGGATGGCCGATCCGAGTTTGGTCTTGAGCGCGAAATCTTCAACCGCTGTCGTTGAGACAATCGCATCATCGCCAGCGGCCACGAACAACGTCGGCAGCCGAATATGGCGTGGGGTATCGGGCGCCTGGAGGGCGGCCATGGAACGGAACGCCGCGCGCATCCACCCAAACGTCGGCGATCCGATCGCCAGGTGGGGCCCGGCATCGAGAACGGCTTGCGCCCGCGCGTAGCGTTCACGATCGGACGTCAGCGGATTGTGCGCGAACGGCTCCCCACCCTTCGGCCGCGCTTTCCCCTTCGGCACGAAATTCGAACTCATCCCCGTCAGGCATCCGATTTCGGCAACCAATCGTGCACTGCGCGCGGACATGCCGAGTGCTTTTTCCGACAATCGGATCATCGGGCAGGTCAACACCAAACGCGAAAACGGACTGTCTTCCGAGAGAGCATGGCGCAAAAGCACATGCCCCCCGAGCGAATGACCAAGTGCCAGATACGGCGCCGGCATCGACGGCAGCAGCTCTCGGATCACCGCCTCCAGGTCCAGGTCATAATCTCTGAACGATTTGACATGACCTTTGTCCGCATCGGCGAGCAGTCGTTCCGACCCGCCCTGTCCACGCAGATCGAAAGCGATGACGGCATAGCCGCGTCGCCGCAGATCAGCGACCGTTTCGAAGTACTTCTCGATGCACTCGGACCGGCCTTGCACGATGACACACGTGCCACGCAGCGGTTCGCGCGTCGCAAGCCACGTCGCGTAGCGCAGTTGCACCCCATCCGCGGTCGGCACGAGACCTTCCACGGCGCCGCCCGGCACCGGATTACGAGCGAGACTGACGAGTGCACTATCGGACGGCATCGACGCCTCGAATGATCTGCTATGCTGATGAACCAACGTTGCCCGCATATGCGATCGACCGCCATCGAGCAATCGACGCAGGTGCGGCGTGCGGTGCGCCCGTGAATTGATCCCGTGAATTGATCCGTGAATTGATCCCGTCAATCGATCGCGCAGCCGAGCCGTTTCAGCGTTGCGTCGATCCAGCTGCGATCACTCGTGCCCGCCTTGATTTCGGCCATCTGCTTGTGTTCGGCCGCATGCTTCGCCTCCGTGGCGCGCAACACCTCGGCCATCGCCTCATATGGAACAGCGACGAAGCCGTCATCGTCGCCGACCACGACATCGCCCGGCTGTATCACCATCCCGTCGATGGCGATCGGCGTATTGATCTCACCGGGACCATCCTTGTAGGGACCGCGGTGGGTCACACCGGCGGCAAACACCGACAAGCTGCCTTCGCGAATGGCGGCTGCATCGCGGATAGCGCCGTTGATCACCAAGCCGCCGAGGCCGCGCTTCATGGCATGAGCCACCATCAACTCCCCGATCAGGGCATTCGACAGATCGCCGCCGGCATCGCACAC
>JANOAW010000338.1:0-7402 GCA_031411355.1 Hyphomicrobiaceae bacterium
CCACCAGGGGCGCCCAACCACTCGCGTCGGCCTGCGCCATGATGTGCCCGCCCTCGATGGCGGCCCAACCTTCCGACCCACCCTTTGTCGGCACATGAGTGAACTTGACACCGGCCTGCATGGCGATCTGCTCCATGCCGATATGTAGCGATCCGCCGACACCCGAGGTCGTGTAGTTGATCTTGCCCGGGTTTGCCTTGGCGTCGGCGATATAGTCCTGGAAAGTTTTCCACGGTGCGTCGGCACGCACCACGACACCGAGCGTGAAGCTCGACAAATTCATGATCCAGGTGAAATCTTTGAGCGGATCAAACGTCATCTTTTGCATGTAGGGCAGCCGCATCATACCCGTATGACCCTGGCACAGCGTATAGCCGTCGGGCCGAGCCGACGCCGCCATCGTTGCCGGCCCGACCGTGCCGGAGCCGCCGGCCTTGTTGTCGACGATGATCGGTTGACCAAGGATCTTGGCCGCCGCCTCGCAATGGGCGCGATGCAGCAGGTCGACGCCGCTGCCGGCCGGCCACGGCACGATGAAGGTGATCGGTCGGTTTGGGAACCCAGCGCTGCCCTGAGCGGCAGCTGCCCGTGGCAAGACGAGAGCGGCACCGGCGCTCGCCGCTGTGGCAAAAAATGTTCGGCGCTTCATAACGGTCCCCCCGAAGCCTGACGGTTCTAAGTGCGCCGACGGATCACTCTTTCCTGAGCAAACCGAGTTCGGTCAGTGTCTTGGTCTCGAGCGCATACAGCTCGGCAACGCTCTTGGTGTAGGCCGCGCCGTCGAGATAACGCGGAAACATGTCGTACTTGGCCATGGTCGCGATCACGCCCGGATCTTCGAGTGCGACTTTGAAGGCGTCGTGGATGACCTTCATGACGGCCGGGTCCATACCTTTCGGCCCAGCCAAGCCGAACGGGCTGTCGAGCACGAAGGGATAGCCGAGTTCCTTCAATGTCGGTGCGTCCGGCCACGTCTTGCTGCGATCGCCGGTCCAGATGTTCAGCAGTCTGATCTGCCCCGCCTCGACCAACGGTTTCCATCCCGTCGAATCCGCCTGCAGCATCGTGTGCCCGCCGAGCACCGCCGCATTGGTCTCGGCTCCACCTTTGAACGGCACTTGGGTCAGCTTGATGCCCTCGCGTGCCGCGATCATTTCGACACCGAGATGCAACGACGTGCCCGTACCGGGTGTCGCGTACGTGACTTGGCCGGGATTGGCTTTTGCGAATGCGACGACATCCGCCCAGGATTTGAACGGCCCGTCGGCCTTCGTCGTGATGCCGAAGGTGTACCCCGTCATCTGCACGATGTAGCTGAAATCCTTCAGCGGGTCGAAAGTCGCTTTCTGCATCTGTGGAATTCGGATGGTCGATATCGGCATCTGCGACAGCGTATAGCCATCGGGCTTGGCGGTCGCAGCCATCGTTGCGGGGCCGAGTGTCCCCGACGCACCGGGCTTGTTGTCGATCACGATCGGCTGGCCGAGGACCTTCGAGGCCGCCTCGGCGATCGCGCGTTGCGTGATGTCTGATGATCCGCCGGCGGGCCACGGCACGATCACGGTGATGGGTTTGCTTGGAAACGCCTGCGCGAAGCCCGAGCTATGCGGCAGGACCAAAGCGGCGATCGAAGCAGCGGCAGCAATTAGTCGGCGACAACGCATCGGTTTTTCCTCGAAGCAAAGAATCAGACAACGGCATGGCTACGCGTGCTTCCTGCTGCTGCCCTGCCCCCGCATGCGCCACAGCATGACACCCCACAATAGAATTGTCATGATGCCGAGCGTCGCCGCGATGGGGCGGGTGAAAAATGCAATCAGGTTGCCGTCGGACTTGATCATGGAGGTCATGAAGTTCGACTCGAACATTTCTCCGAGCACGAGCCCGAGGATAATCGGCGATACCGGGAAACCGTTTTCCTCCAGAACCCATCCGAGCACGCCCATGATCAGCATGATCAGGATACCGTACACTGAATTGGTCATCGCGTAACTGCCGACGACACAGAACATCAGGATGATCGGGAGCAGAATGTTGCGTGGCGTGCGCAGAATTTGCTTCGCGCTTTTTATAGCGGCCCAGCCGATCGGCAACATCAACAAGTTGGCGAGCACGAAAATAATAAACACGGCGTAGATGAACTGCGGATTCTGCAAAAACACGGTCGGGCCCGGATTCATGTTCTTCATATACAGCACCCCGATCACAATGGCCGTGATACTGTCGCCGGGAATGCCAAACACCAGGGCCGGGATCCACGCCCCAGCCAATGCCGAGTTGTTGGCAGACGTGCTATCCACGATGCCTTCGATGTGACCGGTGCCGAATTTTTCAGGTTCTTTGGAAAACTTTTTTGACACAGCGTAACTGATCCAGGCGGCAATATCGGCGCCCGCCCCTGGCAACGCGCCGATGGCGGTCCCGATCACCGAGCCGCGCAGAAAATTGTACCAATATTTGCGGAACACGCCGCCGACGCCACGAAAGATGTTGCCGACTTGTTGCGTTAGAACCAATCCAGCCTGATCGACCGTAACAGCACCGCGCAAAAGTTCCGATATGGCGAACATGCCGATCATCGCCGGGATGAATGAAATGCCCTGCAGCAGCTCGACCGACCCGAACGTGAAACGCTGAAAGCCGGCCGCCGGGTCGATGCCGATGCAGCCGATAGCCAAACCAAGGAACAACGAAACAAAGCCCTTCAATGGATCTTCCGTAGCAATGAAGATCGCGCACGTCAGGCCGAGGGCCGCCAGCCAGAAATATTCGAACGACGAGAAGTTGATGGCGAGTTCAGCCAGCAGCGGCGCGCAGACGATCAGGATTGCGACTCCGAACAAACCGCCGGCAACAGAAAAGACCAAGTTTACGCCGAGATTGAGATCGAGCAGCCCCTTTTTGCTCATCTCGTAGCTTTCGTCCGTGTACGCGGCCGATGCCGGCGTTCCCGGAATTCGCAGCATGGCCGCCGGAATGTCGCCGGCAAAAATAGCCATCGCCGTCGCCGTGACGATACAGCCGAGCGCTGGTACGGGCGGCATGAAAAATGTGATCGGCACCAACAATGCCGTCGCCATGGTTGCGGTCAGACCGGGCATCGCGCCGACGAAGATGCCGAACACGGCCGATGCGAGACACACCCATAAAACATAGGGATCGAACACAAGGCCCAGAGCCAGTACGAATGCATCCCACATGCGCTGCCCCTCAAAGAATGTATTTCAGCCAATGCGGCGGCAGGGACAGCAACCAACCTGGTGGCAGCGGAACGCGCATGAGTTTACCGAAGAACAGCTGCAGCAGGATCGTCCCCGTCACGGCGGCGAACACGGCCGTAGCGGGACGGGTACGAAACCACGCAAATAACGTCAGCAAACAGACGAACCCTATGGGCACAAATCCAATGCGATCCCACAACAGGATCGACAGCAACGGCACCAGCAGCACGAGTGCGAACGACACGACCCGCCACGGTTCACTCAGCCAAGGCGCCATCGTCAGCGCCGGCCCGGTGCCGGTTTTTACGTGACGCATGATCAACAGCACTGCGCACACGATCAACGCCACACCGAGCAGACGCGGAAACAGCGACGGGCCGTATTTTTGGCCAGGGAACGGCGGAAAATTCAACGTCAGCACGAGCATCAAAATCGCCAGTGCGATGATGACAAGCCCCGAGATCAGATCGTTTGTGCGCATGCGCCCGCAGCCCCCTCAGACATGAGATCGGCGCCGACCCCCTTGAGCCTGCGCCAAGTCACATCAGGCCTTTTTCGCCAGACCGGCGGCCGTCATGGCGGTTCCCATCGCCACGTCACCCTTGGCCATGAACTCGGCGTAACCGGCCGCATCCGCCCATTTCAAGCCGAAACCCCGGTTGTTCATGAAATCCACGAACTCCTTGCTGTCCCAGGCTTTTTTGATGGCCGCGGTGAGCGCCTTGGCAATGTCGTCCGGCAATCCCTTCGGAGCCGCGATCCCGCGCCATGCACCGACCGAATAATCGACACCAGCCGCCTCTTTTAACGTCGGTACGTCTTTGAACTGCGGATTGCGTTCAGCGGCCATGATCGCCAGTGATCGCGCCTTGCCGGCGTCGATCATGGCTTTGGCTTCAGGCACGGAGCATGTCACGATGTCGATACCGCCGGCGGCCAGATCCTGCATTGCCGGTGCTGCCCCGTTGGACGGCACCCACCCCACGTGATCGGGTTTCAGTCCCATCGCCATCAGCCAACCGATCAGAGCCAAATGCCAAATGCCACCCTGCCCGGTGCCGGACGCCTTCATTTTACCGGATGGCGCGGCTTTGATCGCGTCAGCCAGATCCTTGGCGTTTTTGTATGGGCTGGTCGCTGAAACTTGCACGCCCGGCGGATCTTCGTTGACGAGCGCCAAAGGCGTATAACTGGTCGACTTGAGGTCGGTCAGGCCTTGATGGTGCATCATGGTGATTTCCACCGTCACCATTCCAATGGTGTAGCCATCGGCTGCCGCCGTCGCGATGGCCGAATGACCGACGACGCCCGACCCGCCCGTGCGGTTCACGACGTTGATTGGCTGCTTCAAATCTTTCTCGAGTATCGCTGCTATAATGCGTGCCGTCGCATCCGTGCCGCCACCAGCGCCCCACGGCACGACGAATGTCATGGGACGATTGGGATACGAGCTTTGAGCAACGGCTGGCGCAAGACCGAGCGATGCCGCAGCGCCAAGACTGGCGCTGCCGGCGAGCAGCCCACGACGAGTGGGGCGACTGATGAATGGTGCCACGTTGTGTCCTCCTATCAAGTGCGATTGAGCTCATACGCCGGCGCGATAACCGACCGGCCTTGCCTCGATTGGAGGCAGGTTGGCGCGTTTCAACGACGCAGGCAAGCGCAGGAGGGGAGCCGCGGTGATCTATCCCCGCAGATGGCAGGCGACCTGATGGCCGTCGGCGACGCGCTTCAACTCCGGCCGCACTTTGCTGCACACATCCTGCTTGATCGGACAGCGCGTGTGGAAATGGCATCCGGATGGCGGATTGATCGGGTTCGGCACATCGCCCTGCAGCATGATGCGCTTGCGTTTCACCGTCGGATCGGGGATCGGCACGGCCGACAGCAGCGCCTCGGTATAGGGATGCTTTGGGTTGGTATAGAGATCGTAGGACTTTGCGATCTCGACCACGCGACCGAGATACATCACCGCCACCCGATCCGACGTGTGCTCGACCACCGACAGATCGTGCGCGATGAACAGGTAGGTGAGATTGAACTTTTCCTGCAAGTCTTCGAGCAGGTTGATCACCTGAGCCTGGATCGACACGTCGAGCGCTGACACCGGCTCGTCGCAAACGATCAACTTCGGCTCGACCGCGAGCGCGCGCGCGATGCCGATACGTTGGCGCTGGCCGCCCGAGAACTCGTGGGGATAGCGGCGACTATGATCCGGTTGCAAACCGACGGTTTCGAGGAGCTGCACCACCCGGTCGTGCCGCTCCTGCTTGGTCTTGAACTGATTGTGGATGACCAAGGCTTCACCGATGATGGCGCCAACCGTCATGCGAGGATTGAGCGACGCGAACGGATCCTGAAAGATGATCTGCATGTCGCGGCACAGATTGGTGAACTGCTCGCGATCGATGTTGGTGACGTCTTTGCCCTCGAACCAGATTTGCCCCCCCGTCGGCTCGATCAGTCGGAGGATGCAGCGGCCCGTGGTGCTCTTGCCGCAGCCGCTTTCGCCGACCAGCCCGAGTGTCTCGCCGGGCGCGATATCAAAATTGACGTGATCGACGGCGTGCACACGATCGACCTCGCGTTGCAGCAAACCACCCTTGATCGGGAAATATTTGACGAGATCTTTGACGGCCAAGAGTGGGGTCTGGGGCGCAGTCGTGGTGGGCGTGGTCATGCTGGTGCTCGACTTTCAGGTCATTTCCCTCAGGCCAGGGTAGCTTGTTCCGACACGTCCGGTGCTGCCCCTCATCTGGCCATCGGCCACCGTTTCCCTGATGCAGAGAGACGGGAGAACGTCAAAGAATACACGCCACCTTGTGCGTCGCCGACACCTGCTTCAACGGCGGTTGCGCCGCTTTGCACTCGGGCATGGCAAACTTGCAGCGGGCAGCAAAACGGCAACCGATCGGCGGATGCAGGAGGCTCGGCACCGTGCCGCTGATGGCCTCCAGGCGTTGTTTCTTGGCCGTATGGTCGATGCGCGGAATCGAGCGGATGAGCCCTTGCGTATAAGGATGTCGCGGATTGGCGAACAGCTCCTCCACCGTCGCCTCCTCGACCACACGCCCCGCATACATGACGACAACACGCTGCGTAACTTCGGCAACGACCCCCATCGCGTGCGTGATCAGCATGATCGACATGCCCAGCCGGTCCTTCAGATCCTGCATGAGTTCGAGGATCTGAGCTTGGATGGTCACATCGAGGGCCGTGGTCGGTTCATCAGCGATCAGCAGCTTGGGATTACACGCCAGCGCCATCGCGATCATGACACGCTGGCGCATGCCACCCGAGAACTGATGCGGATAGTCGTGCACGCGCCGCCCGGGATTTGGAATTTGCACCAGGCTCAACAATTCGACGGTCCGCTCCAAGGCTTGCTTGGCGTTCATGCCTTCGTGCCGGCGCAACACCTCGATGATCTGATCGCCAACCGTATATACCGGATTGAGCGACGTCATCGGCTCTTGGAAGATGATGGCGATTTCCTTGGCGCGGATTTCGTCCATTTCCTGGGTCGTCAAGGGAACGAGATCGCGTCCCTGCCACAGGATGCGGCCACTCACGATCTGGCCAGGCGGCATCGGAATAAGCTTCAGCACGGACATCGCCGTGACTGTCTTGCCGCAACCCGATTCACCGACGATGCCGACCGTTTCGCCCTTGTGGATGGCAATGTCGACGCCATCGACCGACTTGACGAACCCGTCGTCGGTTTTGAAGTACGTCTTCAGCCCCTGGATGTCGAGCAGCGGCGCGCCGCCGGCAGAGGTGGCGGGATAGGTCATGTACGTCGCCTCTACCTTGTGCCCGTCAGGATCCGTCACGACGGCCGCGAATGCGCCTCGACCGCGTTCGATCGGCAGCCCAGCATCACCACCACCGTAGGCGAGCCCCGCCATATGGAAAGCTTCGACCGCGGCGCGGTGCAACGCCGGCAGGGTCACATGACCCAGCCCATGCCGGCTGGCAGGCATGATTGAACGGGACAGAAGAACCAGCGTTCCATCGCTGCCGATGCGACCGTAGCCGACCGAGGTGTCACTGGTCGTCAGGCGCACATATCCGATCGTCGCCAAAACAGAATCATAGAACCGCATCGAACGCGCAAGGTCCGTAACGCCGAGAGACAAGTGAGTGAGCATCAATGCACCCGCCGCGGATCGAGCGCATCG
>JANOAW010000339.1:0-3603 GCA_031411355.1 Hyphomicrobiaceae bacterium
CAGTCACTATTGCAGAAACCCTGGCCCCCTTCAAGCAACGCCGGCCGCCACTCCCACGGCCGCTCCTCGACCAATGCGTAGGCAATACCAACCTCGCTCAACGCGACGCGAAGCGCGCGGGAGTGTGGGCAGAGCCGGAAATGCCAGAGCCGATGCATTCAGTTGTGACTGTATACGATTCGACGACACAAAGGGCAGTTGTCGTCGCGCGCGCGAGCGACGCACCGGACCGCCGTGACAGCCCGTCACCGCATGGGCGGGTTGCGGACGTGATTTCCGCTTGACGAACGGGCGCGCGCACGGCGCATCTTGCACCTCGAACAGATGAAGCAGGTACCCGCATGACGACGTCCGAGATGAAACCCGCCATGAATGGCGCTGAAAGCCTCGTACGCACGATGGTTGGCGGCGGCGTCGATGTGTCCTTCACCAATCCCGGAACCAGCGAGATGCACTTCGTTGCGGCCCTCGACCGCGTCGATGGCATGCGCTGCGTGCTGTGTCTGTTCGAAGGTGTCGCAACCGGCGCGGCCGACGGCTATGCGCGCATGGCCGAAAAACCGGCGGCGACTTTGCTGCATCTCGGCCCCGGCATGGCCAACGGCATGGCCAACATCCACAACGCCCGCAAAGCCAACTCGCCCATGCTGAACGTCGTTGGTGAGCACGCGACCTACCACAAGCGCTATGACGCTCCCTTGACCAGCGACATCGAAGGCTTGGCCAAGCCATTGTCGGATTGGGTGCGCACAGGAGCATCGTCCCTCACAGTCGCCGAGGACGGACGCGACGCCATCGTCGAGGCGCGCCGCGGCGCCGGCAAAATAGCGACATTGATCCTGCCCGCCGATACCGCCTGGGGACCCGGCCAAGGTGCCGTCGCTGTGCCGACCACACGGCCGCGCAATCGGGTATCCGAGACGGCGATCGCGGAGGCGGCAGCGCTGCTCGCCAAATACGGCAAAGGCGTCGCTCTGTTGATTGCCGATACGGCGCTGCGTGAGTTACCTTTGGCTCATGCCTCGCGCATCGCAGCCAAAACCGGCTGCAAGATCTTCTGTCCCGGCTCCAACGCCCGCGTCCAACGCGGCGCCGGTCGCGCCGACATCGCCCGCGTCCCCTACGTCGTCGAGGCAGCGCTGCATGTCTTGCGCGAGACGCAGCATGTGATCCTGGTCGGCGCGAAAGACCCAATCGCATTCTTCGGCTACCCGGGCAAACCGAGCCGGTTGACCCCTCCCGGCACCACGTTCCTGTCGCTCGCCGAAATCGGCGACGATCTCGGCGATGCGCTCGAACGGCTGAGCGACGCCGTCAACGCGACCAAGGAGAAGCCGACACTGCCCAAAGTCGCTCGACCGACCATTCCGACGGATCAGGCGCTGACCGCCGACAACATCGGCCTGGTCCTCGGAGCGCTCATTCCAGAAAACGCGATCCTTGCCGACGAAAGCGTGACGACGGGTCGCAATTTCTACAAGTCGACGGCCGGCGCCCCGCCGCATGATTGGCTGCACCTCACCGGCGGTGCCATCGGCGAAGGCATGCCGCTCGCCATCGGCGCAGCTGTCGCCTGCCCCGATCGCAAGGTGATCAACCTGCAGGCCGACGGCTCGGCCATGTACACGGTGCAGTCACTCTGGACCGAGGCACGCGAAAACCTGAACATCCTGACGTTGATCTGGGCCAATCGAGCCTATGCTATCCTCAAAGGCGAACTGATGAATGTCGGCGCCGAAAATCCCGGTCGCAAAGCCCATGACATGCTGAGCCTCGAAAACCCGACCATCGACTGGGTTTCACTCGCCAAGGGCATGGGCGTCGACGCCTGCCGGGTGACCACGATCGACGACCTCGCCAAAGCTGTACGGGCCGGCCTGGCGCACAAAGGCCCCTATCTTGTTGAAGTCGTGATGTGACCCGTTACCGAGACCGCACATCACCAGCATCGGATATCCTTTCATGACCTCGTCGACCGACTACGTGCCACCCAAAGTCTGGACCTGGGACAAGGGCAGCGGTGGCCGTTTCGCCACTATCAACCGTCCGATCGCCGGGCCGACACACGACAAGCCACTGCCCGTCGGCAAGCATCCGATCCAGCTCTATTCGCTCGGCACGCCCAACGGCGTGAAAGTCACCATCATGCTCGAGGAGCTGCTGGCCCTCGGCCACACGGGCGCCGAGTACGATGCCTGGCTGATCAAGATCGGCGACGGCATGCAGTTCGGCTCTGGATTCGTCGATGCCAATCCGAATTCTAAAATTCCCGCCATGATGGACCACAGCGTCACGCCGCCACAGCGCATCTTCGAGTCGGGCTCGATGCTGGTCTATCTCTCGGAAAAGTTCGGCGGCGCATTCCTGCCCAAGGCTCTCGCTGCCCGGACTGAGACGATGAATTGGCTGTTCTGGCAGATGGGCAGCGCACCGTTCCTGGGCGGCGGTTTCGGCCACTTTTATGCGTACGCCCCCAGTAAGATCGAGTACGCCATCAATCGCTATGCCATGGAAACCAAACGTCAGATGGATGTGCTGGACCGCCATCTGGCCACCAACACGTTTATGGCAGGCGACACCTACACCATAGCCGACATGGCGATCTGGCCTTGGTACGGCGCCTTGTCGAAGGGCCTGCTCTATGAATCCGGTGAGTTCCTCGCCGTGCAGGACTACAAGAATGTCATTCGCTGGGCCGATCTCGTCGGTGCCCGCCCCGCCGTCAAGCGCGGCCGCATGGTCAACCGCGTCAGCGGCGATCCCAAATCGCAATTGCACGAACGCCACGATGCCGGCGATTTCGACACCAAGACGCAGGACAAACTCGGCGGTTGAGTCGACGACGGGCGGCGAGACTTCCCGATTGGCATGTGCGCGCCGCCCCTTGCAGTCCGAAACGAGACAGCACATCTCTCGGGTCGACAGCGCTTTGTCTTACCGATGAGATCCGCCATGCCGCAAACGACCAATCGCTTCGCCGACGAACTCGCCAAGCTGCTCACGGACGCCGCGGGATTGGCCCAAGGTGCGCGCCGCGAAATGGAGACGTTTGCGCGTGGCCAGGCCGATCGGATCGCAGCCAACATGGACCTCGTCACGCGCGACGAGTTTGAAGCCGTCAAAGCCATGGCGGCCAAGGCCCGCGACCAGAACGAACTGCTCGAGCAGCGCATCGCGGCGCTGGAAGCGGCGGCGGCGGGCAAATCTGTCCCGTCCGCGTGATCGATCACGACGCTTCTCCACAGGTCTCGCGCCCGGTCCTGTGCAGAAATCCGCGAAAGCGACACATTCGGGCCTAGTAACCGTCTTGCCCGTGGACAACGTCACCGTCGGCTTGCGACGGGAGCGCGACGCAGTCTACCCCTCCGATCACCTGCGCCAACCTGCAGGGCATACGCCACGATCCGAGGGCAGGAATGGCATTCGTCACCGACTTCGCACACGCCGATGTGCACCCGGTCGATCTCGTCGAGAGCATCGCCTCGTCACATGCTTGGGCGACCGAACGCACGGCACCCGACGAACTGACGCTTGTCGTCGCTGGTTCGTGGGCCGATTATCATGTTTCGCTCAATTGGCGCGACGACCTTGAATCGTTGCACC
>JANOAW010000340.1:0-6035 GCA_031411355.1 Hyphomicrobiaceae bacterium
TGACCGAAAAATTCGCGCTCAAGGTCGACGAAGACGTGGTGCGTGGCCGGCCGCGGCCAGCAAAGCCCATGCCGCACAGACCCGCGGCGCAAAAATTCACGCCCGCGAAATTCACGTCCCCGAAATCCATGTCCCAGAAGCGCGGACCGCGCAAACCGTGACACGTCCCATGGCACAGGCGGCGCAACGCCGGCTGTGCCATCGGATGGCGTCCCAGATCAGGCGCGCGCTTGCGTGTCGCCCGGCCGTGCAGCCGATCGAGCGGGGCCACGACGCATTGCAGGTGTGGCGCTGGCCGACGCCGTGACGATCGGGGTGCGAACGATGCGGTGCAAGGCCATGTCCGCGACATCGAAACCGAGGAAAATCGCTGTATCACTCGGATCGGCCGAGATGTCGGTGACGATCAGCCCGGTGTCGAAGCGGCCTTGCGTGGCCTCGAATAAATCACGTGCGGAGGCGTGATCAGCGAACACCACGACATGTTCAAACGCCTCGTCCATGGCATCGAGCACGAGATTGGCGCGATCGGCATCGAAGATGACACTTTGATCCACCAGGACATCACCTGACGGTACGAAATGCGCCTCCGTATCGGCGAGTTTCTGGATCACGTCTTCGAATGCCGCATCACCTTGGATCAATTGAGCGAGGCCGGGCTGCGGCGCGCCGCCAGTGCGATCGGCCAGAGACGATGCGGTGCTCGACCAATCGACCAGCACCACGCTCTTGCCGGCCGATGCGAGGGCTTTGGCGAGACCGAGTGCTTCGCCGGCTGCATCGAAATCGGCGCGATCAGCTGCGATCAGGGAGCGGCAGGCGCCGGCCGCTTCGCGCTGAAGCAGGGCCGCGACGGCTGCGTCCAGGCGGGAGCTATCGAGATCGACCGGATCCGGCCGCCCAACCAGTTGCGCCTTCGCGCTGCCTGCACGGGACATTGCGAGTGCGGCGGCAGGCGCCGCGACCAGAGCCGCCGCAGCGGGAATCGAAACTTGCTCTAAGTTACCCCGCGACCCGCGCCCTTCCGTGCCCCCGCCGCCAGCGGCCGGTGGGCCCGTGACGATAGCCTTGGTCACCGACCAGGCGAGGCCGACCAACACTGTCGCGAGCGCCACCAATGGAGCGAACATGCCGGGTTTCGGCGCTACTTTTTCGTTCGACGACTTGGCTTCCTGCACCAGACGAACTTCGACGGCCTGGCCGGTGCCGCCGCGCGTGCGGATGGCTTCGTAGTCCTTTTTGACGCGTTCCAGTTCGCTGCGCTTACCCTTGGTTTCGTCTTCGAGGGCTTTCAGCTGTGCGTCGGCCGGTGACTGATCCTTGATCGTGACCTTGATGCCGGCCACCTGTTTGGCGAGGCTCGACTCCTTGTCGGCTGCGATTTTGGCGTCCTTTTCCAGGCCGTCGACGACCTTTTTCACTTCGTCCTTGATCTGACGTTGCAGTGAAGCAAGATCGCCTTGAACCTGGCGCATGCGCGGGTGGCCGGGCAACAGAGCCGTTGCCAGTTCCGACACTTGCCGCTCCTGCCGAATGCGGCTTTCGACGAGCCGCGGGATCATCTGCGATTTCTGTACATCCGGATTGGAATCGGCTGTGCCGAGACGCATTTGCTCTTTGGCCGCGGTCGCACGGGCCTCGGCATCGGTGCGTGCGGCCGCCGCTTTCGACAGTTCCGCCGTCAACTGACCGAGGCGATCATCATTCTGCGTGGTCGTGCCCTGCGCGCCCTGGGTTTTGAAAATGTCCACCTTGGCGCGGAAATCCGTCACCGCCTTGTCGGCGATGCGAAGTTCTTTTTCCAGCCGGTCCACTTGCGCTGCGAGTTTCTTTTCGGTGTCGGATATTTCGACTTTGCGCGACGAGGCAAGACTGTCGCGATAGAGATCAGCGAGCAGGTTTGCGCCCTTGGCCGAGAAATCCGGATTGGGGGTCGTGAATTCGATACTGATGGCGTTGGTATCGCGCTTGTTGGCGACTTTCATGGCCGTGCGATATGAGGCGAGCACGCGATCGTCGTCGGTTTCGCTGTCTTTCGCCTTGCCGATCCCGAGCATGCGCATAAGGCCGGTAAACGTGTCGTCCGGCTCAAGCCGCGCGTTGAATTCAGGCCGCTCCTTGAGATGCAGCTGCTCACTCATCTGTCGCGTCAGATCCGTCGACTGAATATTGATCACATGCGTGCCGAGTTCTTCCTTGGTCAGGGCACGCGCGCTCGGTGTCGAGGTGGTCGACGTGTTGGGATTGTTCGGGTCCAGCACCTGACGGGCGAGAATTTCGATGGTCGCCTGGGACACGTACTGTGGCGCCATCGTCATCATGACCGCGGCCGTCAGCCCGCCGGCGAGCAGTGCATAGAGCGCGGTTCGCGGCAGTGATTTTTTGATTGCCCGGCCGAGTGAGCCGAGATCGATATCGTCGGGAGATGAGCGCATGAAACGGCTTCCGGTGGCTAAACCCTTGTCTGTCGTGCCGGATTTAAACGCAGCCGCGTTGCGATTTGCTTAAGCGCGCCGATATGCGCGCCGATTCGAGACACACGCCAAGCATTTTTTAACGCCTCGCCGGTAAAACCATCAGCACAAGACACGAGTTCGACGCTCGGTTCGGAGTTCACACTCCGCCGATCGTGAGTGCAAGGATCGGTCCACATGGTTCGGCTTACTGCAGTATCCGCTGGTCTGTTGATGTCGACGCTGCTCGCCGGCTGCGGTCACAGCAGCCACGAGATCGGGGATTTCTCGACGGTGCTGGTGACGGAAGGTCCGTCCGAGGCTTCCTATTCTCCGACCCCGGTCGAATGGGGTCCGGCGTCGGTCAACCCGCACGGCATCGGCGAGGTACGTGGCCCGCGCGCGGTAGCTGAAGAGGATGGGCCGTATCTGCTCGACAGCGGCGACAAGCTGCGCATCTTCGTCTACGGCCAGCCCTCGCTGTCCAGACTTTATACGGTCGACCATGCCGGCCAGATTTCGGTGCCGCTGATCGGTCATGTGCATGCGCGCGGCAACACCACGGGCGGCCTCGAGCGCACCATCAAAGCGCGTCTCGGCGTGCAGTATGTCAAAGACCCCCACGTTACTGTCGACATCGCGCAGAACCGACCGTTCTTCATTCTTGGCGAAGTCCGCTCGGCCGGCCAATATCCCTATGTCAGTGGCATGACGGTACAGTCCGCGGTCGCCATCGCCGGCGGCTTTTCCGAACGCGCCAGCGAACATCGCATGATGATCACGCGGCGGATCAACGGCGTGATCGAAAAGATCGAGGTACCGCCGGACTACGTGCTGCTGCCGGGCGACACCGTGTACATCAAGGAACGCTGGTTCTGAGGCACGAAGCCTGCAGTCCTTCGACCATGTGTTGGTTCACTTCCCTTCGCGCCGGCCGGCCCGCACAGCGGCGCCGACGGGCGCGATTTGAAACGTGCGACGGTCCAGTGTGAAGACAGGGTTTCGCATCCTCCACTGCCTCCGTGCGCCCGTCGGCGGCTTGTTCCGCCACGTCTGCGACCTCGCGGCCGCGCAATCGCGCGCCGGCCACGAGGTCGCCGTCGTCTGCGCCGACACCGGCAATGCTTTGACCAATGCCCGCCTCGACGGCCTCGCCGCCGAAATTTCACTCGGCGTGCACCGCGTGCCTATGGGCCGCGAGATGGGCCTCGGTGATGCCCGCGCCACGCGACGCGTCCTGGCCTTGACGCGCGCGCTCGATATCGACGTCGTGCATGGTCACGGCGCCAAGGGTGGCGCCTATGCGCGCCTCGCCGCGCGGCTGTTGCGCGTTCGCGGCACAGCGCCCTTGTGCATCTACACACCTCACGGCGGCAGCCTGCATTTCGATCGCACGTCGGCGAAAGGCCGGTTTCTGCTCGCGCTCGAGAAGCGGCTCGAGTCCATGACCGACGCCATCGTATTCGAGAGTGCCTATTCGGGTCGGCGCTACGCAGATCTGATCGGAACGCCGCGCACGATGGTGCGGATCGTCGCCAACGGCGTCGGCCCCGCTGATTTTGAGCCGGTCACACTCGATGCAGATGCGACGGATCTCCTGTTCATCGGCGAACTGCGCCAACTGAAGGGCGTGCACGTCTTGCTCGATGCGATGGGCGCGGTCGCATCGCGACAGAGCGTGTCTGCGACGATCGTCGGCGACGGCTGTGATGCCGACGTGTTCAAAGCGCAGTCGCAGCGCCTCGGTCTTGGCGATCGCGTCCGCTTTCCCGGGGCCAAAACGGCGCGAGACGCCTTTAAAATGGGACACACGTTGATTGTCCCATCTCTGGCCGAAAGTTTCCCCTACATCGTTCTCGAAGCCGGTGCCGCGCAAAAGCCGCTGATCACCACCCGGGTCGGGGGCATTCCCGAGATTGTCGGCTGCGCGGGAACACCGATGCTGGAGCCAGGCGATGTGCCGGCCTTGACCGCAGCCCTGTTCGACACGCTTGCAGCTCCAGCGGCCGGTGCAGCGCGAGCTCGGGCGCTCAGCCAACGCATCGCCGCATCCTTCTCGGTCGCGACCATGACCGCCGCTGTCCTCGACGTCTACCGATCGGCCGCGGTACAGCGGCGCCAGAGCGAGAAAATCCGCGGCGCTCGATTGCGGCTGTCTGAGTAAAGATCACCGCCGCCGCAGACTGGCATGCTCCATGCTTTCCGATGTCGTACCTTCTCAGGAACGGCCGGGTCGCACGGAATGTCGGATATCTCACATACAACGTCGAAAGTTACGGCACAGGCTTTGCCGGGATTGTCCGACGTCGGCTTCCCGCACGCATCCGCCGTCATTTCGCCCAAGGTCTTTGCCGGTCTTGTCCGCGTCGCCGAGACGGCGCTGATCGTCGCAACCGGCTTCGTCACCGCAGCGTCGTACGTGATCGAGCCCGACCTCTCGAACGGCCCCCAATATATCATTGCGCCCGTGCTCGCAGCCTTTGCCGCCAGCTCGATCTGGCACGTGTTCGGCCTCTACAACATCGCGGCGTTCACGACTTTCACCAGCCGCCTGCCGCGCCTGATGCTCGGTTGGACTGCAACCATCGCCCTGCTGGTCGCCACCCTGTTCTTCCTGAAGATCGGCTCCGATTTCAGTCGAGTCTGGCTGACATTGTGGTTCGCCGTCGGGTTTGTCTCCATCGTGGCGTTGCGCATCGCCGTCCAGGCCATCACGCGCCGCGCCCTTGGCGAAGGTCGGTTCGCCCGTCGCGCCGTCGTCTATGGTGCGAGCGGGCATGCCGAACAGCTGCTGCGCGCGCTCGAAGCCGATGCGGCGAGCGATGTGCGCATCTGCGGCGTGTTCGACGACCGCGACGATCAGCGGACGTCGTCGTCGATCGCTGGATATCCCAAGCGCGGCGGTAAAGCCGAACTGGTTTCGTTTTGCCGTGACAACCGCGTCGACATGGTCCTGATCGCGCTGCCGCTTGCAGCCGACGATCGCATCGCCGAGTTGAAGCAGCACATCGACGTCCTGCCCGCCGACATCCGCATCGCCGGCAGCGCCTCGTCGTTGAAATTCAGCAAGCACACCTATTCCTACGTCGGCAACGTGCCGATGATAGACATTTCCGACCGTCCGATCTCGGATTGGGGCGTTCTCGCCAAATCGATGTTCGACAAGGCCGTGGCAATCCTGGCCCTGATCCTGCTCGCCCCGGTGATGGCGGTGGTCGCGCTCGCCGTCCGCCTCGAAAGCAAAGGGCCGGTTCTGTTCCGCCAGAAGCGCTATGGCTTCAACAACGAGCTGATCGAAGTTTTGAAGTTCCGCTCGATGTACACGGACCGCTGCGATCTCACCGCCTCCAAGCTCGTGACCAAGAACGATCCGCGCGTCACCCGGGTCGGCAGCATCATCCGCAAGACCAGCCTCGACGAGTTGCCGCAGTTGTTCAACGTCCTGACCGGCCAACTGTCGCTCGTCGGCCCGCGTCCCCACGCCGTCCAGGCGTCCGCTGCCGGCCGCCTCTATCCCGACGTCGTCGACGGCTACTTCGCCCGCCACAAAGTCAAGCCCGGCATCACCGGCTGGGCACAGAT
>JANOAW010000341.1:0-1689 GCA_031411355.1 Hyphomicrobiaceae bacterium
GCCTTGCGAGACAGCTTTTGCACATCGTTCGGCGACGAACGGTTCGTGCAGGCACTCACGGCATCCGGCTACTGGGACACACTCGTTGAACTCGGACCACACGTTCCTGAGAGCCGCCGCGCCACCTTGTTCGGTGCACTCTGGGGTGGACTTGCGTGTTTCGATCTGGCCTTCGAGGCGACCAGCGGGGCACTGTCCCGGCTCGGCTATGGCCGCGATGCTGCGTGCACGCTCGATGCACTCGTCGATCCGGACCCGCAGTCCGGCCAGCTCCTGCGCCGGACCGACACGATTTTGAGCACGCGGCCTCTCGGCGAACTCCTGACGCAAGATGAGCGTCCCATCGTCGTCTGCAGTGAATTCGCCCAGTGGCACACGATCGACCGGGCCGCGCTGACGGCCATTCTCGCCGAAGTCAAATTGCAGATCGATGCGCCGCCCGGGAGCCTCCAGGAACACGCCGATCTGGTCGAGTTTCCAGGCCTTGCACCGCCCGAAGGCCGCCGCACCCCCCGAGAAATGGCGGACCCGCAAACGTTCGGCCAGATCTTCGCGCGCGCAAAGCAGGAATTTTTGCATACACGTGCCATCGCGAACACCGAGATAACCTCGATGCTGATGTGCATCGACCCGGACGGTGACGGGGTCGGCGCGTTGGAAACCATCGTCACGGAATGGGTGCACAAGACCCAAGGAGCGACGGCTGAAAGCCGCGAAACGAGCGACGGCGGACTGTTCGTCGTGCACACGAAGTTTGATCGCATTATTGCCGATACGACGACGCGCGAGCGGGAAATCGACTGGGATCGTCTGATTTCGGACCCACTCGTGCGCGGCTTCGGTCGGCATTCGTCGTGGCCGACGACATGGACGCCGCAGCGACCATTCGATGCGATCACGTTCATTCTGTCGCCATCGTTCAAGCAGAGCGGCTTGTTCGATCAGCCATCGGAGCGAAAATCTGCGCGCCTCAAACCCGCACTGAAGGATCGCGTGGCGCGCGTGCGCCGGGATTTCCTCGCCTCACCCTCGGTGCAGCGCCACGTGTCCGATCCACAATCGATCTTCGACGACGCCGTGACGTCGGGCGAGGGCGGCATAGCGCGTCTGTCGAAGGCGCTTCTAGCCGTCTGTCACGCGCGCACCAAACGGCGCCAGTTGGTTGCCGAAGCGGGTCGTCTGCGTCAGCAGGTGATCGATTCCACCCTGCGCTATCACGCCGGCGAAATTCCCCGTTCGCCCCAGGATCAACGCCACGGCATGGCGTTGTTGGTCACGCGGCGGGTGCGTTCAGTTGCGGAAAAACGCCGATGGAATGCGTTGCTGGCATCGCTTTCCGTCACCGACCGCGAACTCGTCGAAGTGTTCCGAGACCTGTCCGGACGACTGGAAAGCGGTCGCGTGACCGACCGCGCTACGGCGACATCGGTGCTTATGCTCGCCCGCGCCGCGATCGATCGCTGGATTGCACACATCCGCGACGTCGCACGTCGTCCGTCAACGGATATCGTCTTCGACATGCCAACGAACGTGTTGCGGCACATGATCGACGAACTTGTCGTCGGCGCAAACCGGTTGGATCTCGAACGCCGCATCGTGCGCGAAATGGAGGCAGCCGTCCCCGACGACGTCGAGGTCGACGGGCGATTGGATGCCGCCGCCATCTGTGCCGCCTTCGCGATCAATGGC
>JANOAW010000342.1:0-3500 GCA_031411355.1 Hyphomicrobiaceae bacterium
CGACGAGGCGCATTTGTTATTCAACGATGCACCGAAGGCAGTGCTCGAGCAGATCGAACGGGTAACGCGCCTGATTCGCTCGAAAGGCGTCGGCGTCTACTACGTCACGCAAAGCCCGGCCGATGTGCCGGATCGTGTGTCGGCGCAGCTCGGCAATCGTATCCAGCACGCTTTGCGCGCCTTTACGCCCAAAGAACAAAAGGCCATCCGCGCCGCTGCCGAAACCTTCCGCGTCAATCCGGCCATCGATACCGAACGCGCAATTCAGGAATTGAAAGTCGGCGAAGCACTGGTGTCAACGCTGCATGACAAGGGCGAGCCGTCGATGGTGCAACGCATGCTCGTCCGCCCACCCATGTCACGCATCGGCCCGCTGAAACCTGCCGAACGCAAAGCATTCATCGCAGCCGATGCCGACAACGTGAAGAAGTACGCCCAGGCCCTCAATCGTGACAGCGCCCACGAAGTGCTGACCTCGCGCCACACGGTGGTCGGACAAGCCAAACAGACCGTCAAGAAGTTCACCAACCTGTTCGGCGGGCTGATCAAGAAATAAAAGCAAAGCCTCCGCGGCCAGCCGAACCTACTATTATTCCCCCCGAAAGGCCGCGGCGCGCTTGCCGGCGAAAGCACGGACACCTTCCCAGGCATCGTCCGTGCGCACGATCGCAGCCAACGTCTGAGCTTCTTCTTCCATCTGCGTCTCGGGCGCATTGGTGTGCGTCAATCGCATCAAACGCTTGATCCCGCCGTACGCCTCGGTCGGTCCAGCCGCCAGACGCCGGGCGATCGTCTCCGCCTCGGCGAGCACAGTTTCGGCCGGCACCACTTTATCCACCAATCCGGCCACTTCGGCCGCTCTCGCATCGAGGACTTCAGCGAGCATCAGAAACCGCTTTGCACGTTGCGCACCCATGCGTGCTGTCAGCGTCACAGTTGATCCGCTGTCGGCACTGAAGCCGAGCGCCGCGAACCCTGATGCGAATTTGACCCCGTCCGCCGCGATCACGATATCGGACGCGGCGACGAACGACACGCTGCCGCCACCCACATTGCCGCCGACAGCGGTGACGACCGGCGCGCGCATGCGCATCAGGCGCGAGATAGCGGAGTGCACATCGCCGGTCCAGGACTTCACCAGCGCCGGCAATGCCGCGCGATCCTGCACGAAGGTCCGGATGTCGCCGCCGACACTGAACGCTTTGCCTTCGGCACTGATCAAACAGCAGCGCACATCGCGCCGTTCGCTCATATCGATGGCGATATCCTTGATTTCACGACAGAACGTGCCGTCGATCGGATTGCCGCGCTCGGGCGCGGCGAGCACGAGCCGCGCAAGGCCGTCGGCGACGGAATATTTGAATACGGTCGGCGACATCGAAGCTCCTCGGCTCACAATGAGAGACACCACATCATGCTCAGCCTTCGAGCAAGCAAGCAAGGCAGGCGTCAGGTATCACCGCTGCTGCGCCGTGCATCGGCCGTACGGCGCATATAGATCGGCGCATAAGCTTCCGCTTGCTGCAGTTCGACGATGCCGTCTCGGGCCATCTCCAAAGTCGCGCCGAATGAGGCAGCCAGCGCCGTGCGCGTCACCTCAGGCCCGGGCCGAGGCACGAATTGATCGAGAAACAGGTCGAGTTGCACCCATTCCCCGACGGCCGCCGCCCCGACCAGACGATGCAGGCGGTCGCGCGCATCTTTGATCGACCAGACCTCTCGCTTGCGCACGATATGCGCGCGTTTGACGACCCGGCGTGAGCGCTGATCTGCATAAACCTTCAACAAATCGTAGATTTCGGCCGTGTATTGGCGCTCCCGGATGGTCTTGGTGCCTTCGGGCATGCCTCGCGGAAAAATATCGAGGCCTAGGCGTTTGCGCGTCATCAACTGTGCGGCCGCTTTGCGCATGGCCTCGAGGCGCATCAATCGAAACTGCAGGCGCGCCGCAAGATCTTCCCCACTCGCCGTCTCGTCCTCGATGTGAAGCTTCGGAATGAGCAATCGCGATTTGAGGAAGGCGAGCCAGGCCGCCATCACCAGATGATCAGCGGCCACGTCGAGGCGCAGCGACTTGGCATCGCGGACATAGGCGAGATATTGCTCGGCCAAGGCCAGGATCGACACATGGCGCAGATCCACTTTCTGCGTCCGTGCCAGCGCCAGGAGCAGATCCAGCGGCCCTTCGTATCCACCCAGCGCAACCACGAACGTTTCGGCGTCGCGCGGTGCATCATCACCGGAAGGCACGTCCCAGGCACCGGCATCGAAATCGTTCGGGCCCGCGCCCATCACACGGTTCCTTGTGCCAGCACAGCCGCCAAGCATGCCTCGGCCTCCGCGACGTCGAACGGCGCGACCGTCCGCGTGATCGCGAGCGCGTCGTCGAACCGTTGGCGCGAGGCGCCGGTGAGAGGACGCGCTCCGGCCGCAATCTCGGCCATGCCCTCGAGTTCGCCCCAGCAATGCAGGGCGATATCGGACCCAGCCGCCAAAACCGCTTCCGCGCGTTGGCGCAGCGACCGCGGCGCAAGCGCTTTCATGGTCAGATCGTCGCTCATCAGCAGGCCGTCGAAGCCGATATGCCCGCGAATGATGTCGTGGTGGACGATGCGCGAGGTCGATGCCGGTTCAGTGGCATCGATGGCCGTATAGACGACGTGTGCCGTCATGGCTGCGGGCGCATCGCGCAATGAATGGAACGGGGCAAAGTCCGTCGCCTCCAATTTGGCGCGGTCGGCTGTGACGACGGGCAGGGCGAAATGACTGTCGGCCGTCGCGCGACCATGCCCTGGGATGTGCTTGATCACCGGCAGCACCCCGCCGGCCTTGTATCCAGCGATCACCTCCCGGCCGATGTCGACGACGCTTGCGGTATCGACGCCATAGGCACGCGTTCCGATCACATCGTCACTTCCCGGCACCGGCAGATCCAGAACCGGCGCGCAATTACAGTCGATGCCGAGATCACGCAATTCGGCGGCCGTCAATTGCGCGACCAGCCGTGCCGCCCGCCGGGCCGGAGCGCTGTTCGTACCCGCCAGCAATCGATAATGAGCCGCAGCCGGCAGGTCACGCCACAACGGCGGACGCAGTCGACGGACACGCCCGCCTTCCTGATCGATCAGCACGAGGATGTCGCAACCGACTGCCGCACGCGCCTCCGAGACAAGCCGTCGCACTTGCTCCGGGGTTACGATATTGCGGGCAAACAACACGACACCGGCCGGTCTCGCGTCGCGCAGGAAATCGCGTTCGCCCGCACTCAAATTCGGACCGGCGAGGCCTGTCGTGAACGCGTTGAGCATGTCGGCGCCCCGAACAATGGCGGCGACATCCGATCCCGCCGCACACACAATCGATCTCGGCGGAGCAGAGCTTAGTAGGCGGTCGCGAAACACTGGGTATAGCCAGCCGCCTTGAGCTGCTCACATACCGCCGCGGCGGCTGAGCGCGATCCCGGCGGTCCGACCACGGCGCGATACCAGACACCTTTGCTT
>JANOAW010000343.1:0-2863 GCA_031411355.1 Hyphomicrobiaceae bacterium
CGATCGCCGCGCGCCAGCCGTCCGCCCGGGGTGAGGCGAGACATGGCGAGCAAAATCGGCTCGTCGCTGAACAGGGCCCAGATACGGAAATATCCGATGCGCTTGCCCTCGCTCTCGATCACGCGAGCGCTGGCGATCGTCGCCTGTTCAAACGCCAGCCCAGGAACGATCGGCGTGACGCCGACCGGCACGATCTCGACCGGGCCCTCGGCCGTGCGTCGAACGCCGACCTGAGCGATGCGACCGACCTTGTCGCGAAACGAGCGGATGATGTGATAGGGCGCCCCGTCGACGTCGACGATCTCGTCACCGACCTTGATGCCGGCCCGGTCGGCAGGCGATGCCTCCATGACCCCGTCGACAAAGGCTTTGCCGTCCATATCAACGGTGAAAGCACCGATGCCGGCAAAAAACGGACGGTTACCCCAGAAGCGCCGCGCGATCAGTTCATGCGCCCCGCTCGCCGTCGGAGAGAGATCGAGCAGAATGTAATATGCCAGGTCGTCCGGACCGTGCAGGCGAAAATGCGACGCCTTCATCGCGTCGAGCATCGTGTTGATGCGCACGACGGCCACATCGTCGGACGGGGCACCGACGACACTTGCGCGCGTAGCCGTGGCGAGCTCGCCGAAACGCTCGCGCTTTAGAGCCTCCGGGTCCCAGAAACGCGCGTTCACCTTCGCGACGACGGCGTCGAACAATGCGGCCCGGTCGAGAGGCGCCGGCTTGGTAATGGACGCCGCGGGTTGTGCGGGTTGTGCGCGCGGCGATGGCGCAGCGAACCACACCAGAACTGCGGCAGATGCCGCAAATACGAGACGCTTCGACATGTGCACTCCCATCGACCCGACGGCGAACTGTAGCGCGCCCGGCGGTCGCTGTGACGTGCGGCACGAAGATTTGACCGCGACCCGGACGGAGCATCACCATCGGTTTCAAGCCACGAGTGGCAACAGACTTGGGTCGCAACGCCGCGATGCGTGTTCTTGATTCCGCACGCCGCGCATGCCAACCGGGCTCGCGAGAGCGAGGCGCCGTGGCAACCGATACACAATACTTGAACGAGCTGCATCCTGCAGCAGGATCGGCCTCGGCACCGCGTGGGCGCACGCTCAGCGTCGTGGTTCCCATGCTCAATGAAGAAAAAGGCCTGAATGTGCTCGTGGCGCGACTGACGCCGGTTCTCGATGCGACCGGCCTCGCTTGGGAGATCGTCTTCGTCGATGACGGCTCGAACGACCGCACGTGCGATATCCTGCGCCGCTTGAACGTGGCCGATCGGCGCCTCAAGGCCGTGTCTCTCAGCCGAAACTTCGGCAAGGAATTGGCGGTCGCAGCCGGCCTGCGCTATGCCACCGGCGATGCGGTCGTGCTGATGGATGCGGATTTGCAGCACCCCCCGGACGTCATCCCCGAATTCGTGCGCAAATGGCGCGAGGGCTACGACATCGTCTTCGGTCGCCGTGACGACCGGCAGGAAGACAGCCTGCTGCGGCGCGCATTCTCGCTGGCGTTCTACAAGGCGTTCCGGTCCATGAGCGGCACCTCGCTGCCCGGAGGCGCCGGCGACTTCCGCCTACTCGATCGCAAGGCCGTCGACGCGCTCAATGGCATTCGCGAACGGGTTCGCTTCAACAAGGGTCTTTACGCCTGGATCGGCTTCAAATCGACCGGCGTCACCTTTCACGTGCCGCCGCGATTCGACGGCTCGAAGTCGCGTTTCAGGCCTCGCCAACTATGGCGTTTCGCACTCGACGGGCTCGTTTCGTTCACGACCTTGCCGCTCCGGGTCTGGTCGTATGTCGGCATTGCGGTGTCGACGCTCGCCTTCGCCTACATCGTCTTCTACCTGCTCAAATATTTGATCTACGGTGACACGGTCGCGGGCTTCCCGACGTTGATTATCTCAATTCTGTTTCTCGGCGGCATTCAGCTCATTTCGCTCGGCGTCATCGGCGAATATCTCGGCCGCATGTACGAGGAGGTGAAGGGCAGGCCGCTGTTCATCGTCGGCGAAGAAATCGGCATCGAACGCAAGCCCTCGACGACGCTTGACCAGTCGGGATCGGCGCCATGACCCAGATGGTGCCGCCGCGCGTGCTGACGGCCGACGACTACGCGATGAGCGCGGGCGTGTCACAGGCGATCCAGATCCTCGCAGCCGCCGGTAAGATCTCAGCCACCAGCGCCTTCACGACCTTGCCACGCTGGCGCGACGATGCGGCGGCGATCAAACAACTGCGAGGCCACATCGCCATCGGCCTGCACTTTAATCTGACCGTCGGGGCGCCGGCGGGACCGTTCCCGAGCCTCGCCCCAAGTGGCGCGTTCCCGGAACTCGGCCAGGTCGTCAAAGCGGCCGTATTACGCCGCATCGATCGACGCGAGGTGCGCGACGAGGTCCGCCGCCAGCTCGACGCCTTCGAAACAGCGCTTGGATGTGCGCCCGACCACGTCGACGGACACCAACACGTGCACGTGTTGCCGGTGGTGCGCGGCGAACTGATCGCCGAATTGGCGCACCGTTACGCGGCGCGTCCGCCGCTCCTGCGTGATCCAACCGAAGCACTCGCGACCGTGGCACGTACGAGCCCGGCCAAGGGCAAGGCACTGATCGTGCGCGGCTTGGCGCAGGGCTTTTCCGGCCTCGCGCGCCGTCATGGTTTGCCTGTAAACACGGCGTTTGCGGGCTTTTCGGCATTCGATACCGCGCGCCCCTTCACAGCCGAGATGATCGCGGCACTCGATCGCCGCCGCGATCCATCGCCGCTCAAGATCGTCATGTGCCATCCGGGCTTCCCGGACGCCGAACTTTCAGCTCTCGACCCCGTGACCGAGCGGCGTCGCCAGGAACACGATGCAC
>JANOAW010000344.1:0-1521 GCA_031411355.1 Hyphomicrobiaceae bacterium
TGCCGGTGCCCAGGGCGGTTTTGGTTCGGGTACGGCGCATGTCAACGATCCCGCGCTCGGAGATATCGCCAATCGCGGTTGGTTCGGGGGCGCCCATGTCGGCTATCTCGCGCAGCACGGGTCGGTGGTTCTGGGCGTGGAAGGCGACATCGACCTGAGCCGCGCCTCCGGCCGCACCAGCTTTTCATCGGGCGTCGATGCGTTGTCGCAGCGGAGTTGGACATCGAGTGTGCGTGGGCGCCTCGGCTATGCCTTCGGCAACGCGCTGCTGTATGGGACCGCGGGCGCCGCAGTGGCCGAACACGAGGTGACCGTCGCGTCCAACGGCTTGAAAGCGAGTGGCAAAACCATGTTTCCAGGGTTTGTCGTCGGCGGTGGTCTCGACTGGAAGGTGATGAACAACATCAGTCTTCGCGGTGAGGTGCTGCACTACCGGTTCGGCACCCGCAACATTGATTTCAACGGCTACACGGTGCCAACCAAAATGGACGAGACGGTTGTTCGCGCCGGGGTGTCATACCACTTCAATTGAGCTGCGCTGTTCGATCGTGGCTCCGGTTGCGGCGATGGGTGCCTCTTGGCACGATGGGCCGGGAGCGCGTATCGAATGGCGCGAGGCGTCGCTCGATGTCACATCGAACATGCCGCTCCTTTGCGCCCGACCGGCAACCTGTGCAGGGGATCGACAGCGCGCCGTTTTCGTTGCCGGCGGCAACCAAGGAGACGCAGTGAACACCGAAGCACCCAAGAAGCGCGGCCTATTTGGTCGATTGTTCGGTGGTTCTGCGGTCGAGGCTCCTGTCGCCCCTGCCACCGAACCGTCGGCTGCCGTCGAGACGTCTCATCAGGTGGATGAGGCGCTCGCATCTGTCGCCGATCCGTCGCATGTGTCCGACGCACCGCTCAACCCAGTGGCCGACGTCGACGCGCCTGCCGGTACGTGGTTTCAACGTTTGCGATCCGGCCTGTCGAAAACCTCGTCCAAGCTGACCGACGGCATCACCAGTGTTTTTACGAAACGAAAACTGGACGCGGCGACGCTCGATGACCTGGAAGATCTTTTGTTGCAGGCCGATCTCGGTGTGGCCACATCGCAACGCATCGCTGATACTCTGAAGTCGACGCGCTACGACAAAGGCATTTCGTCGGATGAGGTGCGCCACGTTTTATCGGAGGAAGTCGAACGTGTGTTGGCACCGGTCGCGCGGGCCCTCGAACCGCGGCCGGACAAACGGCCGCACGTCATCCTGTTCGTCGGCGTCAACGGCACCGGCAAAACCACGACAATCGGCAAAATGGCAGCCAAATATCGTCGCGACGGTAAATCGGTGATGATCGCTGCCGGCGACACGTTTCGCGCGGCGGCCGTCGAACAGCTCAAAGTCTGGGGAGTTCGCGCCGGGGCCGAGGTCATCAGCCGCCCGACCGGCGCCGACGCCGCGTCGCTGGCATATGAAGCTATTGAAAAAGCACAGATATCGGGCGCTGATATATTGCTGATCGATACCGCGGGACGATTGC
>JANOAW010000345.1:0-3688 GCA_031411355.1 Hyphomicrobiaceae bacterium
CCGCGCCGTCCTTCAGGATCTCGGTACGCGCAATGGCGGACGAGGGAATGTTGGACGTGTTCTGGCTCATCCGGCGGCCGTTGAGCAGGACGAGGGTTTTGTCGGAGCCGAGGCCGCGAAGGTTGTAGTTCACCGAGCCCGTGAGTGCTGCGCCCGAGAAATAGTACGCTTCGCCGGTCGTCGGACCGGAGATCGTCAGGTTCTTGGCGAATTCGAGTGCTGTCGGAGCGCCTTGTTCCTCAAGATCTTGCTGCGTGTAAACCTCGACAGGGAGAGCCGCATCTTCAGGCGTGCCCTGGATGAACGAGCCGGTGATGATGACGCGGGCGCCATCTTCCTTGGCTTCCTTGGCGGTCGGCTGTTGTGGACCGGTCGTAACCGTGTCTTGCGCCCAGGCAGGAAATACCCCGGCCAAACCAACGATGAGCGCGGCGCTGGACGCGCCGCGGAGCGTGAACTTCATAGCAGTAACCTCCCCGTGTTGAGTCTGTTTTGGCGACTCTTGAGGTCACTGTTGGCCTCATCAATTTGAGAGGTCAACCGAAGGTAAACCCGGAAACCCCGCGTTCCCCGGTATCAATAGCGGACTAGGTTTTTTGCAATTGCGAGAGACATCTGCAGACTGACCGGACCGAACCTAGGGGATGCCGTCGCGGAAATAAGAGCTGTCGCATTTCGCAGTTGCGGTAGAAATGCCCCGAACATCGCCGTTGTGCGAAAGACGCAACGCCGACCAAATATTGGAAAAATTTTTCGTGGCCGGGGATTCGGGAGCTTATCAGCAACGTCGGCGGTCTGTCTGAACGGTAAAGCCGGAAGGACGTGCCACAACCGGGTGCAGCAGTGCGCGGCGTGATGGCGGGTTGAAACTCTCACATTGACGTAGCGTAGCGCGCTTGTTCCCAGATCGCGGGCAGAGGTTTGACGGAACAAGGGTTCACGGTGTTACTGCCTGCCACATCTGGGCGGTCACGGGTCTCAACGCATGCTGGAATTGAAGGAGGTGTCGCGTCGCGTTGCGGGCGTCGATCACCTCGCGGGCATATCGTTGCGGTTGGCGCCCGGCATGATGAATGTGCTGCTGGGCCCGGCTCGTGCCGGCAAGACGAGCCTGATGCGCGTGATGGCGGGCCTCGACCGGCCGGGAGCGGGGGCGGTCTGGTTTGATAGCGCCGACGTGACGGGCAAGCCGGTGGCAAAGCGCAATGTCGCGATGGTCTACCAGCAGTTCATCAACTACCCCGGCTGGACGGTGCGCGAGAATATTGCCTCGCCGCTCAAAGTGAGGCGCCTGCCGAAAGCGGAGATTGACCGCGAAGTCGACCGTGCCGCCGAGCTTCTGCGGCTGACCCCTTACATGGACCGGAAACCGCTGGAGCTGTCCGGCGGCCAGCAGCAGCGCGTGTCGCTGGCGCGGGCCATCGTGAAGAAGGCGTCGCTGGTGCTGCTCGACGAGCCGCTGGCCAACCTTGATTACAAGCTGCGGGAAGAACTCCGCGCCGAATTGCCGAAGCTGTTTGCCGATTCCGGCTCTGTCGTCGTCTATGCCACCACCGAACCGCTCGAGGCGCTGCTGCTCGGTGGCATGACGGCCACGATGAGCGAAGGCCGTGTCACGCAGTTCGGGCCGAGCCAGAACGTCTATCGCCAACCGGCCGATCTGATTACGGCGCGCACCTTCTCCGACCCGCCGCTCAATGTGTTGCCGATCGAGGTGGCGCCCCAGCCTGAGCGCTATCCCGGCGCCCGGACGCTGGCCTTTCGCGCGCACCACCTGCGTCCCCAGCGCAAGACGGCGGAGGCCCACGCTTTCAATCTCGACGTCATCTCCACCGAGATCACCGGCTCGGAAACATACGTTCACCTGAAGTATGCCGACCAGGTCTGGGTGATGCTGACCCATGGTGTGCAGACTTTCACGCCCGGCGCGCAGGTCTCTGTCTATCTTGAACCAGCCGACGTGATGCAGTTCGACGCCGATGGTCGTGCGATGACAGCTGTACGCAAGGCGGCCTGACCCATGGCGCGCATTGATCTCGACAATATTCGTCATGCCTACGCGCCGAACCCGCAGACGGAAGCGGACTATGCGCTGCGCCGCGTGAACCACACGTTCGAAGATGGCGGCGCCTACGCGCTGTTGGGTCCGTCGGGCTGTGGCAAGACTTCGCTGCTCAATATCATCTCGGGTCTTGTCGCGCCGACCGAGGGCCGCGTGCTGTTCAACGGCGATGACGTAACCGACCGACCGACCGAGAAACGCAACATTGCGCAGGTGTTCCAGTTTCCCGTCGTCTACGACTCGATGACGGTGCGCGAGAACCTTGCTTTCCCGCTGCGCAATCGCGGCGTGAAGCGCGCCGAGATTGCAAAGCGCGTTGATGAGGTGATCGATGTTGTCGGTTTGCAGGCGCTCGCCAACCGTCGCGCCCGTGGCCTCACCGCGGACGAGAAACAGAAGATTTCTCTCGGCCGCGGCCTTGTGCGTGCGGACGTCGGCGCCATCCTGTTCGATGAACCGCTCACGGTTATCGATCCGCACATGAAGTGGCAGCTACGGGCCAGCCTGCGCGAGGTTCACCGGCGTACGGCGACGACGCTGATCTATGTTACACACGACCAGACGGAGGCGCTGACTTTTGCGTCGAAAGTCGTCGTCATGTACGATGGTCTGATCGTGCAGGTCGGCACGCCCGCCGAACTGTTCGACAAGCCCAGCCATACATTTGTCGGCTATTTCATCGGCTCGCCCGGTATGAACGTCATGTCTGCCAGCCTGAATGGCGCGAGCCTGCAGCTTGGCGCGCACGCCGTTCCGCTCGCGTCCGCGCCGCATATCGAGGGGCAGCCGAAACTGGAATTTGGTGTGCGGCCCGAATTTGTCAGGCTGGGTGCGCAGGGTATTCCGGCAACCGTCTCGCGGGTCGAGGATGCGGGCCGTTATCGCGTGGCGCATCTCAACATGCAGGGGCAGCCCATCGCCGCACTGTTACGCGAAGGCGAGGAGATACCCGCCGCACCGCACATCGCCTTCGATCCTGTGGGCGTTCACGTCTACGCAGACAGCTGGCGCATTGAAGCAACCGGGGCTGCCCAATGAAGCCGGTCAATCACAGGGCCTGGTTCCTCGTCGCGCCCATGCTGGTGCTTGTGGCGTTTACCGCCATCATCCCGCTGATGACAGTGGTGAACTATTCGGTGCAGTACGTCGCCACCAACGCGCAATTCCACTGGGTCGGCGATCTGTGGTTCCGCGAAGTGCTGCACTCGGAGAAGTTCTGGAACGCGCTATGGCGCAACCTCGTCTTCTCGGGGTTCATCCTCGCCATCGAGATTCCGCTCGGTGTGCTGATCGCGCTCAACATGCCGCGCAAGGGGTGGGGCGTACCGGTCTGCCTCGTGCTGATGGCGTTGCCGCTGCTGGTGCCGTGGTATGTCGTGGGCATGATCTGGCAGATGTTCGGACGCGTCGACATCGGCCTCATGGGCGTGATGTTGCGCGACATCGGCTATAACTATGAAGGCGATCCCATCGATGCGTGGTTCACGCTGATCCTGATGGACGTCTGGCACTGGACCAGCCTGGTCGCGCTTCTGGCCTACGCTGGGCTCGTCTCCATTCCCGACGCTTACTACCAGGCGGCGCGGATCGACGGCGCGTCGAAATGGTCGGTGTTCCGCCATATCC
>JANOAW010000346.1:0-2121 GCA_031411355.1 Hyphomicrobiaceae bacterium
CTCAACGCATTGCAGATCATCAAGATGTCGAATAATCTCGGTGACACCAAGAGCCTGATCACGCATCCCGCGACGACCACGCACCAGCGGTTGAAGCCCGAGCAGCGTGCCGAACTCGGCATATCTGACGGCGTCGTGCGCCTTTCGGTCGGTCTTGAAGGCTTCGACGACCTCGCCCGCGATTGCGCGCGCGGCATCGCGGCGGTTCGCTGACAGCGACGGCGTCAGATCGCGGACGGGTCACGCGCGACCAGTCCGCGATAGGCGAGCAGGGCCCCCGGCTCGAGCTCGTAGGCCAGCAGCCGTGTCGGATCGACAGGCCCTGGCATCAGAATGTGTCCCGCCGGCACCGGCAGAAAGCCGAGGCGACCGTAGTACGGCCGGTCGCCGACCAGGATCACGAGCGCCATGCCGGCGACACGGGCCGCGTCGAGACCTTCGCCGATCAACCGACGCGCATGGCCCTGGTTGGCGTAGTCGGGATGCACGGCGAGGGGGCCGAGCATGAGGGCGCGGCCACGTCCTCCGATCGAGATCGGCACAAAGCGGATGAAGCCCATCAATCGGGGCCCATGCGCGGCCAGTCGACAGAACTGCGTGTGGTAGGGCAGGCCTTCGCGGAGCCGATAAGCTGTACGCGTCAAGGCACCTGGCCCGAAGACGGCGTCGTGGAGAGCGCCGATGCCCGCGTGGTCGGCCGATGTCACGCGATGCGTGGTGACGCCGAGGGCGGCTGATTGTTCGGCGTGGGTGAGAAACGGCGCGGCGAGCATACGAACTCCGGCTTGGCACGAGGACCGTGCGCGACCGGCATGTTCAGGAGATCACCTCCAAAGAAAACACACACGCGCTCGCGCTGACGAGAGTCGGCCAGCGTCGTCGCGAGATATTCGAAATGTTCGAGCCTGCGTTCATGGGTGTGCAGGTAGCATGGGGTGGCGGTCCCGTCGAGGTGCGGAGCAGCCGCATGGTGTGCGAGCCTATCGAGCGGCACGGCCTTGTTCTTTGACGGCCATTGGTCTTACGTTAAGGCCGTTGACCGACCGCCCCAACACGTCAGATCCAAGAAGTGTACTCAGTGATGAGCCCATTTCTCGTTCGCAAACATCCTGGGAGGGCCTGTGTTTGAGAGCGTCGCGACGACGACCACGACCTGGAGTGCCTACGGTCCCTATCTTGTGGCGCTGCTGGCCATTTGGCTGGTGTTCGGCCTCGTCGGCCGCCGCGCGGCTAAACCCGCGAGCGTGATGCCGTCACTCGACACGCCGGCCGTGCCGATTTCCCTGCATCCGATGATCGATCCCGGCCTGTGCATCGGTTGTGCGGCGTGCACCCACGCCTGCCCTGAGGGCGACATTATCGGCCTGGTCGGCAACAAAGCCGAGTTGCTGGACCCGAGTTCCTGTATCGGCCACGGCGCCTGCAAAACGGCGTGCCCGACCTCAGCCATCACTTTGGTGTTCGGGTCGGCCAAGCGCGGTGTCGACATCCCCCAGGTCGCCCCTGATTTCCAAAGCAATGTGCCGGGTCTCTATATTGCCGGCGAACTCGGAGGCATGGGGCTTATCGCCAACGCGATCGAACAAGGCTGCAGCGCGATTGCATCGATCAGTTTGCGCGAGGACCTCGGACGATCGAACCAGCTGGACGTGGTGATCATCGGCGGCGGACCGGCCGGCTTCGCTGCGAGCCTTGCCGCCAAAGACAAAGGCTTGCGCTCAGTCACGCTCGAACAAGGTTCGCTCGGCGGTACCGTCGCACACTATCCGCGCGGCAAGCTCGTCATGACCCGCCCCGCATCCCTGCCGCTCTACGGCGCCTTCAAAGTGCGTGAGATCTCTAAGGAAGACTTGCTCGGTCTGTGGCAGAGCATTTTCGATACGGCGCGGCCCGAGATCCGCTTCGATGAACGGGTCGATCGAATTACCAAGACGTCCGACGGCTTCTCGGTGACGACGGCAGACGGCATGTATGAGACGCGAACCGTGTTGCTCGCCACGGGTCGCCGAGGCGCGCCGCGCAGACTGGACGTTCCCGGGGAAAACTTGCCGAAGGTCGTCTACGCGCTCGTCGATGCCGCGCAGTATCGAGACAGGGACATGCTCGTCGTCGGCGGTGGCC
>JANOAW010000347.1:0-1543 GCA_031411355.1 Hyphomicrobiaceae bacterium
ACAACAACACCGTGAAATCGCGCGCTTTGATCGAAGCTGCCGTCGCGACCGGTGTCGAACACTTCATCTTCTCGTCGACCGCCGCCGTCTATGGCGATGTCAAAGAGATGCCGGTCAAGGAAACGACCCCGCTCGATCCCGTGTCGCCCTACGGATCGTCGAAACTGATGACCGAGATCATGTTGCGCGACACCAGCCGGGCGCATGCCTTGCGCCACGTGGCCTTGCGTTATTTCAATGTCTGCGGAGCCGATCCGAAGGGGCGCACGGGCCAGTCGACCAAGGGCGCGACGCATCTTATCAAGGTCGCCTGCGAGACCGCGATCGGCAAGCGCGCGGGCATGCAGGTATTCGGCACCGATTACGACACCAAAGACGGCACATGCGTGCGCGATTACATTCACGTCACCGACCTCGCCCGTGCGCACGTGGCGGCCCTCGGCTATCTCGAGGCAGGCGGCAAATCCGACGTCTTCAACTGCGGCTATGGCACAGGCTACTCGGTGCTGGACGTGCTTGCAGCTGTGCGCCGCGTCTCTGGCTCAGCCGTGCCGGCAGAACTGGCGCCGCGCCGGGCAGGAGATCCGCCGAGCATCGTCGCGTCGTCCGACAAAATCCGCCAGACCATGGGCTGGAAACCGGCTTATGCCGATTTGGATTTGACAGTGCGTCACGCTCTCGACTGGGAAGCCCATCTTGCCCGGCGCAACGCCGCGGCTTGAAAGCAGGTTACCGTTTCCGACGACGGCCATTGTCATAGCGGGCAAAACGCGTAGTCTCGTCACACATGTGGGGAGACTGTCGACAATGCCAGACCATGCCATCGCACCAACCTATACGTCGACGGCGCGCCGCCTGCATTGGTGGACCGTCGCTTTGCTTTCGATCATGTTCCCGCTTGGGATCGGCATGTATTACCGTGCCAACCTGCTCGGTGGCACGGGCAAATGGGATGCCGTAACCGACGCCATGTATACAAGCCACAAGGCGATCGGCTTTCTGGTTCTGTTGTTGGTGATCGCACGCATCACGTATCGGCTTCGTACCGGTGCCCCCGCCGACGAGCCGACCTTGGAGCCGTGGCAGAAACTGGCGTCTCACGTCACCCACGGCGCCATCTACGTCCTGCTTCTCGTCGTGCCGTTGCTCGGGTTGCGCGGGGTGTCACAATACGGTGCCCGGACGATCTACGGCCCGATCAGTCTGCCGCAGATCGCCGCCGAAGCGGATGCTGCCACATCCGGTTTCACGTTCTGGCTACACGGCATCGCGGCGATGGCTCTGCTGGCGCTGATCGCATCGCATATCGGCGCTGCATTGTTCCATTTCTTCATCCGCAAAGACGGTGTTCTACAGCGCATGCTGCCGATGCGTGGTCGGTGAGACAAGACGACGAAACTGGCGCTTGCAATGGCCGATCGATTTGTGCATAAGCCACGTCGTCGGCCTGCCGCGAACTGCGGAAATGTCGTCATTCGGAAGCGGGTGTAGCTCAGGGGTAGAGCACGACCTTGCCAAGGTCGGGGTCGAGGGTTCGAATCCC
>JANOAW010000348.1:0-10547 GCA_031411355.1 Hyphomicrobiaceae bacterium
AGGGACTTCCAGCGCCCGCGGCACAACGGCCTCTCGCGCCACTGCCCTTGCGGCATACCGCGTCCCTCTGGCATCAAGTGGCCTCGACCGATCTGGAGTCTTATCGAGATGCTGCCTGGCGTGATGATGAACCGGCCACTGCTGGTTTCGAATGTGATCGACTTCGCGGCGGAGGTTCACCCCGACAGCCAGATCGTATCCTCGACCGTTGAGGGCGGCCTACACCGCTATGGGTACGCGCAAGCGCGGGCGCGTATCGTCAAGCTCGCCAACGCGTTGATCGCTGGTGGCATCAAGCCGGGCGATCGTGTGGCGACGCTGGCTTGGAACGGCTACCGGCATTTTGAACTCTATTACGCGATCTCGGGCATAGGGGCTGTGTGCCACACCATCAATCCGCGGCTGTCGGCCGAGCAGTTCCACTACATCGTCAATCACGCCGACGATCAGGTGCTGTTCTTTGATACAAGCTTTGTGCCGATCATCGAAAAGATGGCGCCGGGTTGGAAATCGCTCAAGCATTACGTCGCCCTGACCGGACCTGAGAGGATTCCCAAAATTGCCGGCATCGACGCTGTGCACAGCTATGAGACGTTGCTCGAATCCGGCGCCGACAGCATCGTGTGGCCTGAATTCGACGAGAACGCAGCGGCAGCCCTTTGCTATACGTCGGGGACCACGGGAGATCCCAAAGGCGCCCTCTATTCTCACCGCTCGACCGTGCTGCACGCCCTCTTCTGTATCGCGGGCATGGGCAAAGGCATGGGCCTCGGCAAGTCTATTCTGCCTGTCGTGCCGATGTTCCACGTCAATGCGTGGGGTCTTAATTACACGGCGCCCTTGACCGGCACCGGGCTCATCCTGCCCGGCCCCAGACTCGACGGCGCCAGCCTGTTCGACCTGATGGATCTCGAGCATCCCTATTCCAGTTGGGGCGTGCCGACCGTCTGGCTCGGTTTGATCGCTGAAATGAAGAAGCGGGGACGCAAGCCCGTCGGCCTTTCGGAGGCCATCATCGGCGGTTCGGCTGCCCCCAAGGCAATGATCGAGACGCTGGAAAAGGACTACGATATCGAGGTCGTGCACGCCTGGGGCATGACTGAAATGAGCCCGATCGGCTCCATCGGCCGGTTGACGGAAGAGGAAGAGAATCTCTCGATGTCGGAGCGCGTGGAGCTCAAGACCGGGCAGGGCCATCGCATGTTCGGCGTCGACTTCAAAATCGTGTCCGAAGAGGGCAAGCGTCTGCCCCACGATGGCACTGCTCAAGGCGAATTGTTCGTGCGCGGCAACTCGATCGTATCGGGCTATTTCAACAATCCCTCGGCAAGTGCCCGTGCACTCGACAAAGACGGGTGGTTCGGCACCGGCGACGTCGCCAAGATCACGCCGCGAGGCGTGCTCACGATCGTCGATCGCACCAAGGATCTGGTCAAATCCGGCGGCGAATGGATTTCTTCGATCGACGTCGAGAACGCGGCTCTGGCGCATCCCGGCCTCGCCAACTGCGCGGTGATCGGTGTCCCGCATCCGAGATGGCACGAACGGCCGATGTTGGTCGCGATCAAGGCTGCGGGGGCCGACCCGAGCAAAGCCGATATCCTGGCGCTGCTCGAGTCGAAGCTCGCGAAGTGGCAACTGCCCGACGACATCGTGTTCGTGGACACACTGCCCCTCGGCCCGACCGGTAAAGTCTCCAAGCGCGATCTGCGCGCCCGCTTCGCCGATCACAAGTTACCGGCGTGAGGCGGCCTCGCGCCTCGATAGAGATCAGGTGAAAATCGATGCCCGCCTCGCTCCCACGCGCCGATCAAGTCGGCAGTCATCTGCGGCCGGCTCGCTTGCACGCGGCGCGGGCTCGCTTCAAGGCTCGTGGCATCTCGGCTGAGGAGCTGCGCGCGGTCGAAGACGCGTGCATTCGAGAGCTGGTGGCGCGCCAGGAGGCCATCGGCTTCGAAATCGTCACCGACGGCGAGTTCCGGCGCGAAAACTGGTGGATCGATTTCATCCGTGAGATCGGCGGCGTCGACATTCGGCAGGGGACGGGCGCAAGCTTCAAGAAAGAGGGCGACCACGACTATAAATACGTCCCGTTGAACGTCTTTACAGGTGCTAAAATCACGCGGCCGAGGCCGATTGCGCTTGCGGATTACACCATGTTGGCTGGCGCAACGTCGCGTATGGGCAAGATCACCATCCCCTCACCGAGCCGCATGCATTTTCATGGCGGGCGTGCCGGCGTTTCGACCGACGCCTATCCAGACATCGAGCAGTTCTTCGCCGATGTGGCAGCGCTCTACCGTGCAGAGATCGCCGATCTCGAAGCAGCGGGGTGCCGGCACGTGCAGATCGACGACCCGTTGCTGTCGTATTTCATTTCCGAACACATGCAGGCCGAGATCCGCGCGAGCGGCGATGAACCAGCAGTGCGGCTGGCGCGCTATCTGGCGCTGATCAACGACTGCATTCGCGATCGACGGCCCGAGACGACCATCGGCATCCATGTCTGCCGGGGCAATTCGCGCAGCGGCTGGATGGCTGAGGGCGGCTACGAGCGCATCGCAGAGGCGGTGTTCAGCACCTTGAACGTCGATCGTTGGTATCTGGAATACGACGATGCGCGGTCGGGTGATTTCCAACCGTTGCGCTTTTTGCCCAAGTCGCCGTCGGTGGTGCTGGGGCTCGTGACCACCAAGTTTTCGGCCATGGAGTCCAAGGACGACTTGAAGCGGCGCATCGATGATGCCGCGCGCTACGTCGACATGAGCCGCCTCGCGCTCTCACCGCAATGCGGCTTCGCCTCATCGGTCGAAGGCAACATCATCACCGAAGCTGTGCAATGGCAGAAACTCGAACTCGTGGTCGAGACCGCACGCGAGGTCTGGGGTACGGCGTAACTCGACCTCGGCCTGGAACCCGGCATGATGCGGGGCTGACCCTCTCGTCAGCCAATTGGTGAACCGCGAAATTCCTACGACGGTATCCCAGAAGTCGTACGTGCCGACGGGATTGACCGCGATGACGTTTCACCATTATATGTTACATTATAACGTTTATCGCCGTGGGAGGCCGTCATGTCGTGCCGCGTTGCAATCCTGATCGTCGGTGGCCTTGTCTGCACAGCCTTTGGCGCCAAGGCGCAGGAAGCGCCTCTCAAAGTGGCCGTCACCATGAAACCGATCCACGCTTTGGTGATGCAGGTCATGGAAGGCGCGGGCGTGCCGACGCTGATCGTGGATGGCGCATCGTCGCCGCACACATATGCGCTCAAGCCTTCGGACGCCAAGGCTCTGAACGATGCTGACGTCGTCGTGCGCGTCTCCGAGCAAGTCGAACCATTCACGGCCAAAGCCATTCGCGGCCTGCCGAAATCGGTGCAGGTCGTCACTCTCGATACGACGCCGACGATCAAACGGTTGCCGCGCCGGGTCAGTGGCGATTTCGCGACCGCCGCCGGCGGTCACAAAGACCATGATCACGGCAAACCCGGCGGTCTCGATGGCCACATCTGGCTCGATCCCGACAATGCCAAACTGATCGTTGCGCGTGTGGCCAAAGTATTGGCTGAGAAACGGCCCGGTTCAGCTGCTGTCTTTCAAGCCAATGCCGCCAAAGCGGCACTGCGCCTCGATGCTCTGGCGCAGGAACTTGAGGCGACGTTGAAACCGGCTGTCGGCAAGCCGTACGTGATCTTTCATGATGCGTTGCAATATTTCGAAGCGCGCTTCGGCGTGTCCGCCGTCGGCGCTGTTACAGCCGATCCCGAATTGCCACCGAGCGGCAAACGGCTGGTCGACTTGCGCAAGCGCGTGATGTCTCTCGGTGCGACCTGCGTCTTTTCGGAACCGACGTTCGAGACGCGCGTGGGGCAATCGATCGTAGAAGGCACCAAGGCCCGGGTCGGCCAGCTCGACCCCGAGGGCATTCTCGTGTCGAAAGGGCCTGATGCCTACGACGCGGTCATGCGGGCGCTGGCAAAGTCGCTGACGACGTGCCTCGCACCACCGGAGTGAGTTGAGATCAGGACGGGGTCTTGAAATTCGGGAAGCACAAAAGGCCATCGCGCAGCGCGATCGCGATGGCGGTGATGCGGCTCGATTGGCCAAGCTTGCGTTTGGCCTTTTCAATGTGGAAATTCACGGTCTTGCGGGACAAGTCGAGTATCGTGCCGATCTCCCAATCCGTTTTGCCCACCATGACCCAGTTCAAAATGTCGATTTCGCGTTGTGTGAGCGGTGCCGGCATGCGCTGTCGTCCTCAGGAGTGATGCCGCAATATGCACTCACAGGTTGTTTAAATCGACACATTGATTAGAGTTCAGTAAATTTCAGCCAGCGCTTGTCCGCTGATCAAGTTCGCCAATTTCAGTTCGTGACCGGTCGAGACAGCGCTGTCGAGACGACGTTATTGGGTGCGCCGGTCCGCTTCGACCTTGTCTTTCTCGCGGTCCTTGTCTTCGTCGAGTTTACGCAATCGCTCCAGTTCGGAGGTGTCACGTTCGAGCTTGCGCACCGTCAGTTCACGCTCGAGCGCCTCGGACGAGGTCTGCACCTTGGCGCGATCGAGGCTACCAACGCGCGCCGAGAACGTCACCGAAACCGGCGGCAATGGTGGTTCAGCGGGTGCGGGCGTGGAGCCTGGAACCGCGATCGTCGGCGACCAGCTTGCCGACGAGGTCGACTTGGCAACCGCTTCGACGCGCGTGACGCCCGACAGGTCCAGAGTGGCCAGATCGAGTGCCATGGAGACGACCGATCGACCCGCAGGGGTCTCGAGCACGACAGGTGGCACGGATGCAATGCCGCGCGCGATCGCGATGGGCAGCGTGCGGCCCGGAAATCCGATTGATGCGGCCGACGGCACGGGCTCATTGAGCCGTTTACGCAAGCTTGCGATCAGCGCATCAGCTGGCCCCTTCAGCGCCGCATCGAGGGCGTCGGACAAGAGCACAGGCGTCAAACTAGAGACGGTGAAGTCACCAACGGTCACGGTGCCACGCCCCGTGAGTGAGCCCGCGAGATCTTGGGCCGAGATGCCCCGACCCGACATGACCAGGGATCCGCTCAACAGGCCCGAGACTGTCGCTGGCGCGCTGTCGCCGGCCGTCATCGTCGCGAGTTGGCCATTGTTCAAGCGGATCGACAGGGTGGCGGCCGTCGTGCCGTCCGTCGCCTGTTCAAATTTGACGCCGCCGGCCCAAAGTCCGCCGCCGGAACGGCCCTCAAAATCGCGGATTTCGGCGCGGTTGGGCCCGAAGCCAAAGACAAATCGCGCAGCCTCGATGCCGACATCGGTCGACATCTGGACCCGATCGGCGGAAATCGACAGCTCCCCCTCGAGCTTGGTGTCGACCTTGGCGAAGGCATCGAGCGCGAAGCGGGTCTCGGGCCAGGTCGTTGCCGGCCGGCGACCGGTAGCAGGTTCGGGTTGGGCGAGCGCTGCCAAAACGGTCGGCAGGTCGACTCGGGACAGTTCCAAGGCGCCCGTCAGGCGTTGGCCGTCGCCGATTGTCGATACGATGATGTCGCCACCGACCGCGATGGTGCCGATCATGCCCTTGATCGCCTCGACGCGGAGGCTCTCGCCCGAACTGTCGATGCGGGCCCGCAAGGTTGTCGGCATGCCGTCGAAAGCCAGACGAGGTGCCGCCCGCCAGAAGCGCCGCAGTGACCGCCCGTCAGCCGCCTCTGCGATGATATCGCCGGTCAGGGACAGCTGTGGTGTCGGTACGGCGCCGGTGGCTGAGCCGCGCGTCGCGACCCGGCCCCGATAGCCGATGCTCGACGCTTCACCGGACCATGTGCCGAGCACGACGAGGCCCTGATCCGGCGTCCCGGTCGCATCGATCACGATCTCGGCTGCCGCAGTACCAACGGTCGGCTCCAGCGGCTTCAATCCAAGCAACGCTTCAGCGACCCGCTCGGCATCCGCCCCTCGCAACGAGGCCGACAGGTCGAGCGGCGCTGTGCGAGCCGCAGCCACGCCCTTGCCGAAATCGGCCTTCAGGCGCACGTGCGTCGCGGCGAGGTCGCCATCGGCCATGACCGACAGGGGCGCATCGGTCGCGAGCCCGAACGTGACGCTGCCAGCGAGCTTTGCTGGCACGAGTGCGCCCCAGCCGGTCTTCGCCGGCAACATGTCGACCGGCACCGCGAGAAAATCGACCAGCGCCGTCAACGCCGATACATCGCGCGCCGAGACGACCCCGCGCATCGAACCGCGCGGCTGCGTTGCCGCCGTCGGCATGTCGCCTTCGACATCGACGGTCAGGCCGGTATCGGTGGACAATCGCAATTGTTCGATGCGCACACGGCCGTTGCGGAGTTCGATGTCGGCCGAAGCATCTTGATAGGTGGCGGTTGGCAAAATGAGCTGGCCGGCGCGCACGCGATAGACCGCATCCAGATCTTTGCTTACCGGCCCAAGTGCTGCGCCAGCAGACAGATATCCAAGCAGAGGGCTTTTGCCGCCCGCCGGAACCGTTGGCATCAACGGCCGCAGGTCGACCAGCGGTCCCTCGACCAGGATCGACACCTGGCGGCGCGCCCCCCAGGTGTAGCCAACTTCGCCCTGAACGATGGTGCCGGCCAGTTCGCCGACGAATTCCTTGGCGACCACGCCACCTGGGGCCGCACTCAGCTTGGCACGCATGGCAAAACGGCCGTCGCGTGCGGCATCGAGACCAAACCCGCCGGCGGTCGACCAGGTGAGGAAACGGGCCAGACTGGCGCCACGCAGCACGATGTCGCCGTTGAACGCGGTTTCCTCGCCGTTGCCGGTCATCAATCCCTTGAGATCGGCGCGAGCGCCACCCGGCAGTCCGATGCGCAGTTCCTGTATGTTGGTTTCGCCGCCGCGACCCGACAGCACCAAGCGCAGCCCGCTGACCGGCTCAGCACCCAGATTGGCCTGCTCGACATCGAGAACGAGCGAGGCTTGCCCCTGCTCGGGGAGGAAGCCGTTCAGGCGCGTTGCGAGCGTGATCAATCCGCTGACCGGTCCGTGCGTCGCGTCGGTCGGCGAAGCTTGTCCAGGCAACACGGGGCCGGCGCCGATCAGCTGATCGATGTCGAGCCATTTCGCCGCCAACGCGGCGCGCACGTTGGTCGCATCGCCAAGGTCGAATTCGGCTTCACCCGTGAGAATTTGCGGTCGCCCCATGCGTTCGAAGGCAAGTGTCAGATTGGCAAGTTTGACCAGCCGCGTGTCGGCACTGAGCGCCGCCTTGACCTCGACCGGAGCCTCGTCGGATTTCGCCGGTGTGACGCCTTGGGGCGAGAACTGGGGCAACGGCACTTGCGCCGTCAGTTCGCCTTCAATGCGGGGATTGCTACCGAGGTCGACGGCGCGGGCATCGAAGGTGTAGGCGGCGCCGGTATAAAGATGTTTCAGGCCGGCCTTGAAGCGAACGCTGCCGTCGGCCTCGGGTCTGGTCGTCGAAAGCCGCAATTCGCGCCGATTGCCCTCGAGACCGAACAGCCCGCGAAACCGATACGGACCGTCGAGCGCCGCGGCTGAAAACTCGCCGTCGATCGCCTCCAGTCGCAGTCGCTCGGTCCGGTCGGCGCCGTTGATGGCGAGAATGCCGCCCTCGATGCGCACCGACTGCAACGCCACGTCGGTCGGCATGAACGGCAGTCGGCTGGCGTTACCGCGGACATTGGCCCAGTTGCCACGACCCTGCGCATCGTAGACGAGATGCAGCAGTGGCTTTTTCAAGACGATTTCGTTGGCCTGCAGCGCACCTCGAAGCAGTGGCGCAATGGCGAGCTTGCCGCTGATCATGTCGGCACGGAAGAACGGCTCACCCGAATTGGCTTCGGTGTCGGCGATGCGGATTTGTTCGACGGAGAATGTCGGTGTCGGCAGCAAGCGCACATTCACTGAGCCGCCGACGCGGACATCGCGGCCGAGCAGACGCGTCGCCTCCTCTTCGATGACGCCGCGGTAGCCGTTCCAGTCGATGACATGGGGGGCAGCGAACAACGACGCCAGGATGGCGATCAGGATCACAGCGATGGCGACCAGGATGTTGTTCAACGCCACGCTCCCCGGTTGCTTACGTTCGACCACACGCGGTGCCACACTCTGGCACGATTGATCGGCCATCGTATAGCTCGTCACGGCGCTTCCCGGAACGACCTATCGCTCCCATATGACGCGAGAGCTGTGGGTAGTCGTTTCCGAGCGGTTCCACTCGCAGGCGAAGAGAATTACATACACGACATGATCGACCCAGCGCCCATGGCCAATCGACGGTTCTACGACGACGCGGACGAGGAAGGTGTTCTTCCCGTGTCGGAGAGGTCTGTCGTCCACTCCGGTGGATCCGACTTGTCGGTGCCCGCGACCAATAGTGCGCGGCCGTCCATTTCAGAGCGGGCGCGGGGTATCTCCAGTGCGTCGCGTGCCCCCTATCTCGACGGCCTCAACCCCGAGCAACGGCGCGCGGTCGAGACCACCGATGGTGCCGTTCTGGTGCTGGCTGGGGCCGGCACCGGCAAAACGCGCGTTCTGACCACACGCATCGCCCATATTCTCGCCAGCGGCCGGGCTTGGCCATCGCAGGTGCTGGCCGTCACCTTCACCAACAAAGCCGCCCGCGAGATGAAAACGCGCATTGGCACGCTGATCGGCGGTGCGGTCGAGGGCATGCCGTGGCTCGGCACCTTCCACTCCATCGGGGTCAAGATCCTGCGCCGTCACGCGGAGCTGGTCGGCCTCAAATCCGGCTTCACCATTCTCGATATGGACGACAGCCTGCGTCTCATGAAGCAGGTGATCGAGGCTGAGGGAATCGACAAGGAACGCTGGCCGGCACGCCAATTGGCCAATCTGATCGACAGTTGGAAAAACCGAGGTCTGACACCGGGGCAGGTGCCGCCGGGCGAGAGTTTCGCCTTCGCCAATGGCAAGGGCCAGCAGCTCTACGGCGCCTATCAACAACGCCTGAAAGACCTCAATGCCGTCGATTTCGGCGATCTGTTGCTCGAGGGGTTGCGGTTGCTGCGAGACAATCCCGATGTACTGGCCGACTATCACCGCAAATTCAAATACATACTTGTCGACGAGTATCAGGATACCAACGTCGTTCAATACATGTGGCTGCGCCTGCTGGCGCAAGGCTCACCCAACCTGTGTTGTGTCGGTGACGATGATCAATCCGTCTACGGTTGGCGTGGGGCCGAGGTCGACAATATCCTGAAGTTCGACCAGGATTTTCCGGGCTGCGCTGTCATCAAGCTCGAACGCAACTATCGCTCGACGGGCCACATTCTTGGCGCGGCGGCCAGCTTGATCGCCAACAACAAGGGCCGGCTCGGCAAGACTTTGTTCACCGACGACAGCCTCGGAGACAAAGTGACGGTCACGGGCGTGTGGGACGACGAAGAAGAAGCACGCGTCATCGGCGAAGATATCGAAGTTTTGCGCAAGCACGGCCACAACCTGAACGAGGTTGCGATCCTGGTGCGATCGTCGGCGCAGATGCGCGTGGTCGAAGATCGGTTCATGACCCTTGGCCTGCCGTATCGCGTGATCGGCGGGCCGCGCTTTTACGAGCGTCAGGAAATCAAAGACGCCGTCGCCTACTTCGAAGTCATCGGCAACCCCGCCAACGACCTCAAGTTCGAACGCATCGTCAACGTCCCCAAGCGTGGTCTCGGTGACACCACGATCAAGCGCCTGCACGATCTGGCCCGCGCCAAGTCGATGCCGATGACGGCGGCCGCGCAGTTGATGTGTGAAACGCAGGAACTGGCCGGCAAAGCGCGCAAATCGCTGTCGGATCTGTTGAGCCATTTCGCGCGCTGGCGTGCCCGGCTCGATCACATGAAACATACCGAATTGGCCGAACTTATCCTGGACGAGAGCGGCTACACGGCCATGTGGCAGGCCGACAAGAGCCCGCAGGCGCAGCAGCGCCTCGAAAACTTGAAGGAATTGATCCGCTTCATGGATCAGTTCGAAACCATGGCCGGCTTTCTCGAACACGTATCCCTGGTCATGGACGCGGAAAGCAAAGACGATGGCGACCGCGTCTCGCTGATGACCTTGCACGCAGCCAAAGGCCTCGAATTCGACGTCGTGTTTCTGCCGGGCTGGGAGGAGGGTTTGTTTCCGCACCAGCGCTCGATGGATGAGAACGGCATCGAAGGGCTCGAGGAAGAGCGCCGGCTCGCCTATGTGGGCGTGACACGGGCAAAAAAATCGGCCCGCATTTCGTTTGCGCAGAACCGCCGCCTGCGGGGCAGCTACCAGAGTGCGCTCCCCTCCCGTTTCGTCGACGAATTGCCCGAGGCGCATGTCGCCGTCATCGAGGCCAAGGCTCCGTTCACAGGCGCTTATGCCAACTTCGGCGCCGCAGCCGGTTTCGGCGGTGGCTACGGCCGACACACCCCCTACGGCAAAAGCCGCTTCGACGACGCGGCGCAGTCATCGTTCGAAAGCACGACCTATCAAACGCCGGGCTGGCAGCGCGCGCAACAGAATTGGAAGGCGCAACCGCAAGCGGGAGCGCGGCCGGGAGCCAAACGCGGCGCGGCCGG
>JANOAW010000349.1:0-1610 GCA_031411355.1 Hyphomicrobiaceae bacterium
GGCGCGGTCGACGAGGCCAATCTGCGCCAGGCGTCGTTGGAGTTCGAGCGGCGCCGTGACGTAGGTCAGCAGCGGCTCGACATTGACCGGCAAGGTTGGGTCGATCGTGCGCGCGTCGATGCGGCTCCAATGTACGGCGGATTTCGGGCTCTTCGCCGCGTCGAGATCGTCGCCGAGGGCGGCACCGAGAGCTGCCTCAAAGCCCGTTGCAACGTTGATTTCGTCGACGACGGGTGTCGCGCCGTCGGTCATCGAGGGCCGCAACACTGTGTTCAAGGTCGCAACTTCGGCGGCGAGCCGGCCAGCGAACAGCGTCGCCGCGGCGGCGTCTTCTCGCGTCGTCTTGGCCTCGGTGGCGAGGCGGTCGACCAGCCGTTCGGATGCGAGTGTTCGCTGTTCCAAGTCGGCGAGCGTCGCCGCCAAGTCTCGGCCCGTCTCCCGAGCCAACTGCAACCGGACAGAGTCAGGGGCATTGTCCTCAAGGTCTCGCCGTTGCTCGTCCAGAGTCGCTATTTGCCGACGGAGGCGGTGTTCGGTCGCTGTCCGCTCGTCGCGCTGGGTTACCAGACTGTTGTGGCGCGCGCGCGCCTCGGCCGCAGCCGTCTGCAAACCGCTGAGCCGTTGCTCGATGACGCGGACGGCTGCCTCGGCGTGTGCCAGCCGGCTTTCTCCGCGCAGTGCGACATCGGCCGTGCGCCGATCGGTATCTTCCAAGTTGCGTTTTTCAAGCATGAGGCGTGCGAGAGTGTCGGTTGCCTCGCCGAGCATCTGCTCTTCGCGCACGAGATCCCGCTTGGCTTGACCGCTGCGTTCCTGCAATTCGACCAGCCGACGGCGGGCGCGTTCGATTTCGCGCTCGAACGTCTCTTGCTCGACTTTGACGCGGGCGAACGCCGCAGCTTTGCGGCTCTCGTTGTCGCGCAATCCAGGCAGGCATGTCGCGGTTTCGTGTTCGCGGGCGATCAGGCTCGCTTCCTGTTCGGTGATGGCTGCCACGTCAGACAGCGCGTCGCCGAGTTGGCGCTCTTCGGTGGCGATGTCGGCTTCGACGGCGAGCCAGAAGGCGTGGTGGAGAAGCGCCTCGGTCTTGCGGATCTCGACCGACAACTCCTTATAGCGCTTGGCGTGGCGCACCTGACGCTTCAGGCTGTCGAGTTGCGACGTCAGCTGCCCCAGCACGTCGCTGACGCGGGCAAGATTGGCCTCGGCGCCGCGGAGCCGCAACTCGGCTTCATGGCGGCGCGAGTGCAGCCCCGCGATGCCGGCTGCGTCTTCAAGGATACGGCGGCGCTGGTCGGGCTTGGCGTTGACGATCTCGGCAATCTGGCCTTGGCGCACAAGCGCGGGTGAGCGGGCGCCGGTCGCTGCATCCTCGAACAGCAGTTTGATATCTTTGGCGCGCGCATCGCGGCCGTTGACGCGGTACGCCGAGCCCATCTCGCGCTCGATCCGGCGGGTTACTTCCAAGACGTCGTGGTCGTTGAATTCAGATGGCGCGGTGCGCGCGGCATTGTCGATGAACATCGTCACTTCCGCCATGTTGCGAGGCGGGCGTTGATTGGTCCCGTTGAAGATGACATCGTCCATCGACGAGGCGCGCATGGATTTAT
>JANOAW010000350.1:0-2973 GCA_031411355.1 Hyphomicrobiaceae bacterium
CGCGCCCTGGTCAAAGAGCGGACCATCCGTCGGCTCTTCAGGAGGATTGATCCTCAGCAACCCGCCCGACTTCATCTTCAGCTTGTTGTCGAGGTGAAGCAGGTCTTTTCCGTCATAGGTATGGAGCGTCTCGATCGACCAGCGCAAAGCAGATGCCAAATGGATGGCGTCGGGTCCCTTGGATAGATGAGGGTGTTCCCGGCGCAACCGTCGTGCCCATTTTGCGATTTCAACGTCGACCGGAACGAGCTTGATGAAATCCTGTTCGAACATCTCCTCGATCTTGTCGAGGTTGACAGAGTCGTATGGCTTTTGCAGGTTGGTCTCGCTTCTGACGCGGAACACCTCCACGAACGATAACGTGGAGGTCCAAATCTCGTGTGTCCCGGCCCGAGCACCGTTGTAGATGAACTCGATGGCCCGAATTTTCTTGGGCTCGCCGTTGATCAAGCCAAGCCAAACGTTGGCATCCCAATAGACCTTGCGAAGCTCAGCCATGCTCTTCGCCCCACAGGCGATCGAGATGCTCTTGGCTTGTCAGCCCCCCGCTGAAATTCGGATCTCGCAGGGCAGAAATCGGAACATCGCGTGATTGGTGGCGCGTGATCTCTTCGACTTCCACAAGTGTCAGTGTGCCGACTTTGTCATAGTGGCAAAGGCCAGCAATCGCGACCCGCTGATCCTTCCAGACTTCGCTCCACTGATGCTGCGCCCCGATCGCGTCGGCTGATGCCGTCGAGAGCACGCATTTCACCTCACGCCCCGAAAGTCGTTCCCGCAAGACCAGTGCCGGCTTTTTGTAGTGCGTCGTCACACCGATCACGCGGCCTTCGACTGAGCCGAACTCCCGTCGGCTCAAGTCCTCGATTGCAGCCGCCTCCTTGGCAGCCAGCAAGTCGAGATAGCCCTGCGTCTTACGAGCCGACCGGTGATCTAGAATGATCGGTTGGACTCCATCGCCGGTAACGATGTCAGTTCGGCCGATGCCATTGAGGTTCCGAGCCAGGATGCGTCGCATCGCAGCGTCAGCGTCGGCATCGAACCAGAGTGGCTTTGCTTCGCCGCGATACAGGCGTGCGAGCCCATCGGACAGTGTGTGCCGGGCTTGCAACGCTTGTCGGTCAACCGACATCTCAGGGTTCGACGAGACCGCTGATGCTTCGATCGTGAACGGGCTGTTCGTCGAGGCGCTCGTAAGCCGCCAAACGACCTTGACGTTCGATGTCGGGTCGCGCGCTTCGGCCTTCGAAAGCAGCGTGAAGTGGTCGAGGACTTGCTGCATCGCATCGGAAACAGTCAAGCTTTCTTCGCCTGTGCCCGACGGATAGATGACCAATCGTACGGTGTTGTCGTCCTTTGCCATGATGGCCTGCCTTGGCTTGCGCCGTCTCCTTGTAAGCGAACCGCTGTTAACGATCGGTTAGGGGATGATACACGGAACCCTTGCAGGGAACCATGACCTGTTCAGGGCAGGTAATCGGATGCGCCGGCGGCATCGGCCGCCTCCCGCGCGGCCTTCTCCGCCCTGTACCGCGCCCAGCGCGCGCGCTGGGCGGCTGCGACCCGGGCCTTGCCCTCCGGTGACCGCGGCCCCGTGCTGGCCCCGCCGTTGAACTTGCAGCGACCGTTGTACATGGCGCGGCAGCGGCAGGGCGTGCCGGCTCTCGTCTTTGCGCCACAGCGCGGACGCTCCGCGCGATCATCGAACAGGTGCGCGAGGTGCTGAAAGTTCGCGCGGGTCTCCACTTCGACTCGTTCCAAATACGCGATCAGTTCTGGATCAGGCTCGCAACTGATTTCGATCACGTCGTCGAAAGGGATGAGTGCATCCATGCCGACAGCGGGCTTGGCCTCTGCCGAGCGGTTGCAAATTGCAGGTGCGCTCGCGATTGACGGTGCTGTTGAGGTTGGCGTCGGGACTTGCGGTCGCGCGTTCCTTGCCATTCGGTTGCGAAGTGCGGTCTCGACAAAAGAGTTAAAGGTGCGATCGGGGACGAAGTAATCTTTGCCGGACTTGTCGTCGCGGAAGCGTGCCATGTCGTATCCTTCGAAGTGAAAGCCCGTAACGCGCGCGCGGCCCGCACGGATGCAGTCGCGCGGCGCATAACGAGGATGTTGATGTTGTCGGCCGATTACGCTTTGAGGATGGCCTTCGGGTACTTGTGCGTCTTGCGCGCGACGGCATCGTTCTGGAGGCGAATGGCGCGGGGGCGATCTTCGTCGAGCATCGCCATTTGCGCGGTCACGTTCCACGAGTTCCGCTCGAATGGATTTTTGCCGGGGACGAACGCCGAGGGCTCACCTTCCGGCGCACCACTGTTCCGTTCTTTGGCCAACCGATCTTCTCGGGCCTGCTTTACGCGGGCCTGCGCCTGCCGAACCTGTTCGAGCTGCCACAGGCCAAATTCGTTCGGGCTGATCGGGATGTTTACTCGATGATGCATTTTCTTTTCCTTGTTGGGTGCCGGGCACAAACCGGGCGCGTGTGCGTCACGCTGTGAGCCGGTGTTGAAGGGGTGACGCGGCTGAGAAGCCGGCCACGGATCGCCAATGGCGCATGACGTACGTTCACCCGTGGGCGAAGTTGCACTTGCGGGCCGCTGCATCGATCGACGTCGTCTCGATGATTTGCCACGTTGGCAGCACCACAGCGTTCTTGGCAGAAGAGATGCGTGCTGATGCGACGGCTCCGCCATACATAATCGCAACTGAATACGGGCCCGCCGCCAGCAATGACATGGTGTGAGCCGCCACCGCATCAGCGCCTCGGAATGCGCAGGCGTTCCGTGCCGACGCGGCGACGATTTTTACAAACGCAAGGGCTTGAACGGCAAATTTTCAACACCGGACTGATTTTGAGGATGAGTCTCAACATTGAGTTTGAGGGGATTGCTTCCGTGGTGAGCCTTGAGCAGAGGGCATAGGTCGACCGTCCCCGCCAAATTGGCCGGACGGTCCCTTGCCCTCTACGAT
>JANOAW010000351.1:0-10346 GCA_031411355.1 Hyphomicrobiaceae bacterium
CCCGCCGCAAGTCATCAGCCTACCGAGGAGCGGACAACTCGTGTGCTACCAACCGGTCAACTCTGAAAGCTACGGACAGGCGCCGATATTCGGGCCCGATATTGAGGACCGGCACAGGGCCAAAGTTCGTGCGTCAACCACGGGTCACTTTGGCAGCCTTGGCTTTCGGCGGCGCAGCTGCCGGGGGTGGCGGCGGCATGGGGGCAGCCTGCTGTTGTTGACGTTGCATGTCCTGTTTCTGAGCGGCAGCCTGAGCCGAGGCTTCGCGCTCGGCCATCCACGCCTGGCCCGCCGCTCGCGGATCGTTGGATTTCATATCGATGGGCTTGGCGCGCCAATTCGACACCAGGAGTTCGGCCGTGCGAGCTTGATCGGGGGTGAAAATTGCGGCCAGCTGATCGCGGCGTCGCGCTGAATCCTTGTCACCCGAGCGGGCCGCCAGCGCGAACCACTTATAGGCCTGCTGTTGATCTTTCGCCATCCCGAGCCCGTTCTCGGTGAGAACACCGAGGTTGAACTGACTGTCGGCGAGGCCACGTTCCGCCGCCTCCGTAAACCAGCGCAGCGCGGTCGCGTAATCGGGCTCGGCCTGTTGCGGACCGGCGGCCAGAACGGCAAGATTGTGCATGGATTTGACGTTGCCTTGATCCGCCGCCCGACGGTACCAGACCTTGGCGCGCGTCACGTCGGCTGGCGTACCGAGGCCACGCTCGTAGAGGGTCGCAAGCCGATATTGGGCTGGAACAAAGCCTTTCTGCGAGGCACGCGAGTACCACACGATCGCTTGTTGGAAATCTTGCTTCATGCCTTTGCCTTCGGCGAAGCGGGCCGCAACTTCGAACTGCGCGCCCGGATCACCTTGTTGCGCGGCCGTCCGCAAGGACGACGGGCCGACGGTCGCCGGCGGCATTTCGACGGCCCCACGTGAGGAAGGTTCCATTGCGTCGATAGACCGTGCGTCGATTTGAGCCTCGGCGCGAATAGGCAGTGCGGTCGGCGATGGCTGCGTGTCGGTTGCCGCAACGCCACTTGGCGCGGCGATCTGGCGTGCCAATTCGGCAGGATTGGGCATCGTGCCAGTATCGAGTGCAATGCCGGACACGGCCGCAGATGTCGGGTTCAGCGTGCCGGACCGTGAGCGCAGGTTTGATTGCAAGTCTTCATTCACGGTCTCCGGGACCGACCGTGGCTTGAACGAATCGGGCAGCGCATTGCTGGATGGCTGGGCTCTTGGCTGAGCGGCCGGGGGCAGTTGCGGAGCGGGCTGCGGACCGCGTTGAGCCGCCGGTTGCGGACGCACGTCGTTCGATGTCGGTAGACCGCTCGGCTGGCTGGCCCCGCCGGTTGACATCGGCGCGGCATCAACTGGCGGCGTGATCGTCGACGGCTGCGTGCTGAGCGGCGCTCCGGACGTCACACTGACAGTCGGCTGAGGACGCGGCGACAGCTTCGGTCCGGCTGACATCGAGGGCACCCGATCGTCCATCTTGGCCGACGTCGTTCGTCCTGAGAGATACAGGTGCGCGAGCGCGCTCGTGCCGATCACCACACCGGCAAGCCCAGCCACCATCAAGCCGCGCTTCACGACGTTGGGCGACGCAGCCGCCGTCTTGCGCAGCGGCCGCTGCTTCACCTGGGGCGCCGGCGCTTCGGCGTTGACCTGATCAGCGGACGTCGAACCTGGTTCCTGGCTCCGATCCGGCTCACGCGGGACAGAGCGTCGAGGTGCAGATTGGGTGGCGCGTTCCGCGGCGATGCGGGCACGTTCGGCAGCCATGGCTGCGGCCGCAGCGGCTGGATCGAGTTCCGGCTCAGCAACGACGGTCGCGGCGACCCGGCGCGGCGTGCGTGTCGCGATGGCGTCGTCGGCCACCACGGCCTTGCGCGATACGGGCTTGGTATCGAGCTGCGGTTCCGGCCTCGGCAGTGGCGGTGACGCGGCGCCGATCGGCGCATTCACGTCAGCTCGAATGTCTGGTTTCGGCTCGGGTCCCACATGAATGACGGCCGGCGCATCGAGGCGCGGTCGCGGTTGCGGTTGCGTTACGACGGCAGCATCGGCCGTGCGACGACCGGAGCGATCGCCGCGCTGGTCAGCAACTTCGACAAACTGATCTGGTACCGGCTGAACCGGCACGGCACCATCGCGATCGCCGGCGTGCGCATCCTCGTCGTATTGATCGATGCGGTCGATCAGTTGCACCAACGCTTCCTGCATTGTCGCCAAAGCCGCTGTCGTCTGGCTTTGCTCGCGTCGATATTCGTCGACGTATCCAGCCATCATGGAGCGCAGTTCGGTCACACCGTCGGGCGCCGACCGACGTTCGTTGACAGCTGCCAGACGCTCAGCTGTGCGCTCAGCCGTACGCTCGGCGAGTTCATCAAAATTTGCGATCGGCCCAGGCTTTGGCACATGTTCGGCAAAGCGCGCCGCGGTCCGCTCGACTGCGTCGGTCAACAGGGCCTCGATGTCGAAGCTTTGCCCCCCACTGTGTGTCGACGGATCGTTGGCGGCTTCGGCAAGAGAGGTCAGCTTGCCGATTTTTTCTTCGATGCCGTCGAGCCGCTCGAGCTTGTCACGAGCTGCCTGCAATTGGCGGCGGACATCGTCTATCTGCCGTTCGAGACCGGCCAGAGCGTCGCGACGGCCATCGTCGCCGAGAGCTGAACGCAATTGCCCTTCCAAGCCGTCCAGGCGGCGGGCCAAAGGTGCGATCTGCTCGGCCGGATCGAGGCGTTTCATCGTGTCGTCGAGACGAGCCGCAAGATCACTGAAGCGATCATCGAGCCATGCGCGATCCTGCGCGAGATCGGCGAGGGCGACGCTCGGGGGGGCGTCGTTTCCGGCCAAGGTGATCGCCCCGCGCGCCGCGTGTCGCTGTGCCGGACTGTGTATCGGTGCCTGTGTCGAGATCGGAGCCGGATCGGCATAATACACGGTCGATTCGTGCCCTTCATAAACCTGCATCAAGGCTTCGGCGCTGGCCGTATCCCAATCATCCGCCCGATCGACGGTGCGTTCGACTGCCCGTTCGACTGCAACTGGCTGACGGTTCGGCTGCCCGGACATCTGTTGCGCCAGGTCGCGCAAACGACCTTTGGCATCCGCGATGTGATCGGCCGTTGCGTGTGTATGGTCCGACATAGCTGTTCCCGAACGCAGTCCATGGATGGCATGACCGCTCGCCGAAAGCGGCCGGCGGGCAAGCAGGCAAGTTGATGACACCGCGACACGGCACGAAGCGGGTATCCTCGAACAGACGCTGAGCTGCGTCGGTAAACGAGGCATTAATCCAGAGCGAGCGGCCGGAAAACTTTGAAACAATGACATTTTGTTTTTAGAGACGACCCGACGAGTGTGGCAAGTAGGTCGCACAACGACCTGCCGATGAGGGCTGACCGAGCAAGACAAATGCGCCGGATTGGGCTACCGCGTGCCGCAGAACCATCGGGACCCGAGTATGCCGACACTTGCCGAAAGCGCCGCCCGCTTCGATCGTCTCGAAGCCCAAGCCCAACTGCTGACCGCCACGTTCCGCGCGCACGGCTATGAGCTGGTCGCACCGGCGATCCTGCAACCCGCGGCCCTGATGCTCGATGTGGTCGGGGAAGATCTGCGCGCACGCACGTACGTGTTCACGGATCAGGACGGTGTCGAATTGTGCCTGAGGCCGGATCTGACGGTGCCGACCTGCCGCCTGTATCTCGAGCGCCATCCCGAGGCAGCAACGGCGGCGCGCTACTGCTACAACGGTCCGGCGTTTCGCTATCGCCCGCTCGACGCACCGAAGGGCAATCCGCGGGAGTTCCGGCAGGCAGGCCTCGAAGCCTTCGCCGTCGACGATCCCGATGCCGCGGATGCCGAGATCGTCAGTCTGGCCGTCACGGCGGTGCGGGCAGCAGGCCTCAAGCAATTGCACCTGAAACTCGGCGATGTCGGATTGCTGTCCAACATGCTCGACGCCGTGGCGATGCCGGATCGCTGGCGGCACCGGTTGCGGCATCAATTCTGGCGCCCCGAAGCGTTCCGCGCCGAGTTGCAACGGCTGACGACTGCACCGGAAGCAGCCGCCAGAAAATTACCCCGACAATTGACCGATCTGCTCGACCCGGACAAGCCGGAACAGGCCAGCGAGGCGGTTGCAACTTACCTCGAACAGTCCGGACAAGATCTTCAGGGTGCCCGCGGCCTCGACGAAATTGCAGCCGGCCTGCTCGGGATCATGGCCGACGCCCGCGCCGCACCCCTTTCGCGCCAGCACGCCGAGCTGATCGAAGCGGTTCTTGCCGTCCGGTCTCCGGCGCTCGTCGCGACGAGCCGCATAGCCGACGTCGTCCGTGGCACCCGTGTCGATTTATCGCCAGCGCTCGATGCCCTGGCCGATCGCATGCGGCGCGTCGCTGCCGCCGGCATCGACTTGCAAACGGCGACCTTTGCCGCCGATTTCGGTCGCAAGTTCGAATACTACACGGGCCTCGTGTTCGAGATCGAAGCGCCCGACCTCGGCCTTGACAATCCGATTGCCGGCGGGGGACGCTACGATCGGTTGTTCGAAGCGGTTGGCGCGCCGAGACGCGTTCCGGCGGTCGGCGCCGCGATTTACACTGAGCGCCTGCTCTCGGTCGATCGTTGATGACGCATTGGTGTCGTGTTTCCGCGCAACGCCCGCCCTTACGATGGCAAGCTGGCTTGGCGCGCTCAACCCTTTTGACCGGCTTTCGCATTTGGCGCGGGCCGCACGGGCGGTGGTGCCGAGGGACCTGAGCGGATCGTCGGTTGCCCGCCGCCGGGGACGACGCGCGCCCCTGCAGCGATCGGTGCCGGCTCGGGCGGCACGACGCCGTCCTGTCGAGGCCAGGAAAAATCGTCAGCACGTCCAATCCGCAGCGCCGGACGCTCGCCTTTGATCAGAACAGTGTAGAATGGCGATTGTGTCGGCGATGATTTTCGACGGCCGGCGGCGTTACTTCCATCGCCGAGCACCGACACGGAGTTGACCACGGTCAGGCCGTTGCCGATTTCTTCGACCACGGCTTCGCCTGGTTGCGAAACTTTGTCGGCTCCAGCTTCACGCCGCGTCACCAGGGCAACCACAGCCGCTGGGATGGCTGGACGCAGAATTTCGATCGTGGCCGTCTCTTCACGTCCATTGGCCGACAAAACTTTAACGGCCACGCGACCGTTGTCAGACTTTTGATCGCCCGTGGCATCGACCGCCGCCGAAGTCAGGGACACCTGGGGCTGCACGGACTTGCTCAACCCACCAACCGTGCCGCCAATTGTGACCGAACCCTTCCAAGCGCCGGACGCCCCACTGGCAACCGACTTCGCAGGATTGACGCGCCGTTGTTCAGTTTCGTCGCCGGCAAGAGGCACCGTGCGATCGACCGCTGCCTGATCGATATCTCGGCGCAATTCTTTCTCGACGAAGAACGCCAGTTGCTTGTAGCCGATCGACGTGAACGTGACGCCATCACCGTCACGCAACTTTACGCGATTGCCGGTCGTATCTGGTCCAAACTGGGTAAAGCCGCCGCCTTCATCTTGAAACTGATCGAAGATGCCGATGAACTTCACACCATTCGCCGTCGCCCGTTGACGCATGATTTCGTTTATGATTTCGGCATGGGTATTAGCGCCGAAATTACGCAACACCGGCTGCCCGACCATATAAATGACCATACCGCGCTTTTTGAGCCCCTTCAGCACGCGATCGATGCGACGCCCATATTCATCGCGCCAGTCGTCCGAGCCGATCGCGAGCGGCTTGGCGCCCTGCGCCGATCGAATGATTTGTCGGTCCGACAATCCGAACATCACGACGCCGATGTGCACGACATCTTTCGATTGTTCTTCAAGTTTGATGTCGTCTTCCCAATCGGTGCGCACCAATGCGCCGATCACCTTGTGCTTTTTTTGTACTTGGACGCGAGGTGTATTGCTCAACACGTCGGCGATACCGTTGCTCAATCCCTCGGCAAATCCATCGCCATAGACCTGCAACTTGTAGACGTCGCTTTCTGGAAACGGCGTCAATGTGGTCGCGGCGGACTCGCTCGCAGCCGTCTGAGCCAGGACCATCCCCGGCTGCGCACACAACACGACCCCGAGCATCACCATCGAGGTGGCAACACAGTGGAATTGGCGAATGGTGCGGGTGGTCGACAAGGTATCGCTCCGAGAAGGCGAACGAACCGTTAGCACAGTTCGTTCTTCTCAAGAAACGGGCCTATCATGAAGCAGGCCTCTCACGGCCAAAACGTAAGACGAGCCTCTGAGGCAACCTTCAAGGTGTTTCGACAGTGGGTCGACGGCGGCTGCTTTCGGCCCGTCCACGATTGGCGCGCCGATCGCCCAGCTCGTCGACTTGTCGCGTTGCGGCGTCGAATGCGTCTCGGATCGCGAGCGGCAGGTCTTCGTTGGCGCTCGCGCCTTCTCTGTCGTGCGTGATCACGATGGGCGCACCGCTTGGCACCAAAATTTCGATCTTGACCCGAAACTGCTTGGCTTTCGCAGCGTTTCGTTGCGGCGCCTCGAGGACCACGCGGCAAGCCGACATCCGATCGAAATGACGGTAGAGTTTGGCCACTTTCTCGCGCACCTTCGCCTCGATGGCATCGCTCTTTTCGAGCCCGTGAAAGTGGATGTCGGGGGTCATGTGTCCGTCCTTCTGTGGTTGCGACAGGGAGCAGAGACTTGCGATTGAAGCACGAGAAAAGTGATTTGTCTTGGGCATAAACGCGCCTCGACGACCGCGATGTGCGAATTGCTTGACGAACTGTGACCGACCACCGCGCAACGCGCCTCTCGACTGCGAGATCGAGCAGAACTGTTTCTCGCCAGGGAGGCGTTGCTCGGCATCATCGCACTGTCGATACATCGACCGTATCATCCGTGTGCATTCCGCCACGCTGAACCGTCCTGGAAGCGCCATGACAATTTCGACCCGTTTGGCCATGGCGAGCGTCGTCATGCTGGCCGCGACCGCCGCCACGCTGGCACACGTCTCCGTCGCCCAACCGACACACAGGACGATAGCGTTCGGCAACGGCAAAGTGTCGGTCACGATACCCGCCTACTACGAGTCCTCATTTGGCAAAACAGGGACACTACAACTGATCGAGGTGCCCAATCATTCGGTGCGCTTCTACCTCGATCACCACGACGCGACCGGGGTCGGCGGCCAGAACGCGGTTCGCTTGATTGCCGCAAAGAAGGGCATACCGGTCAAAGACATCGGCCCAAGGCACACCATGTCGATCGATCACGGCAGCAATTCGAAACACGGTGGCAAGGACGTCCAGAACGTGCATCGCGCAATCGGCTTCGACAATTCAATTGTCATATTTTCTACGGCTATCGAAGTCGGCAAGCTCGAATCGCCGGTGGTCAAGCGCTTCATCGATACCGACATGGACATAATTGTCCAAAGCTTGGCAACGCCGAATAAAAAGAATTAAGGCACGTGCCCACGCCCTGAAAACCTCGAGGATTGTCCCTCAAGCATGGCCCGAGCCTTGCATCATACCCTCGCGTCAGGCGTTTCGATCCGTGGCGTCGAGGAGACGATGAATGCTCAGCATCTTCACTGCCGGCTTGGTCATGGCCAATATCACCGCCTATCCAGCTTATGGCGATCGGGGGTTGGTGAAACCGCGCGCGATAGAACAATCGCCGCGCGTCGAAGCCACGACTGACAAAGGTCCCATTCTCGAAATCATCATCCGTTGCCACACAGGAACGGCGATCATCAGCTACTCGAAAGTAGAGCGCAAATATTGCTCGCCAAAGTTGATTTGTGGGTCGTCCATGGCGGCCATCATGACCAAGTCGTGCGGATGAAATTCGCCACGCCGCGTCATGATCTGCTGATCAGACGCGCGATGACGATGACGATCGCAGCGCCGATCGTGCTCTGAATGATCTGATCGACGATGGTGTGCCCCGTCATGCGCACCTTGACGATGCTGAACAGCCACCCACCGACGAAACTGCCGAGCACACCGGCGATAAGGTATGTCAGCAAGCCGCTGCCGCCGACGACGATGCTCGCCAGATATCCGGCGACGAGACCCATCAGGGCCATCGTCCCGTAACGTTTCATATCGGCGTCGCTCATCGTCATCTCCTCGAGTGATGCAGCGAAACTCGATTGATTTGCCTGTCTTGTCGAGGGGCCTGCACAGACCACGTCACGACCACGCCGCCTCAGACCAAGACCGGTGCAGTTGTCTGCGCACCGACACCGAAGACGCGCCGATACCGCTCGATCTCTTTGCTTGGACCGACGGCTTTCGACGGATTGTCGGAGATCTTGACGGCTGGTCGCCCGTTGACGGATTGAACCTTGCACACGATCGAAAACGGATCGAGCCGGCCAGTCGGCTCGAAACTCCGAAAATCGTTGGTGAGCAATGTTCCCCACCCAAAACCAAGACGAACCCGTCCCGCGAAAATCGTCGACAGCCGCTCGATTTCGGCGACATCCAGTCCATCGGAAAAGATTACCAGCTTTTGAGCCGGATCTTGCCCACGATCTTTCCACCATCGAATGGCGAGTTCGGTGGTTTGCACCGGATCGCCGCTATCGATGCGGATGCCGGTCCATTGCGCCACCCAGTCGGGCGCGTGGTCGAGAAAGCCTTTGGTTCCGAAAGCGTCGGGGAGAATAATACGTAGATTGCCATCGTAATCCTGCTGCCAGTCGGCCAACACCTCATATGGTGCCCGTGCCAGTGCCGCGTCGTCATCAGCGAGCGCCGCATAGACCATCGGCAACTCGTGCGCATTGGTCCCGATCGCCTCGAGATTGCGCCGCATCGCGATCAGGCAGTTCGACGTACCCGTGAATTTCGCGCCGAGCCCCTCCTGCATCGCCTGCACGCACCAATCCTGCCAAAGGAAACCATGCCGCCGGCGCGTTCCAAAATCCGAGATGCGCAGATGCGGCAGCGCTTTCAATCGTTGAATCTTTTCCCACACACGCGTCATCGCGCGCGCATAAAGCACCTGATGCTCGAACTTTCCCATGTCTTTCAGCACCGCGCGCGAGTGCAATTCCATGATCACGGCCAGAGCGGGAATTTCCCAGATCGTCGTTTCGATCCAGGGCCCCTCGAAGGTCAGCTCGTATTGATCGCCACGGCGCTCGAGATGGTAGGCCGGAAAGCGAAAACCTTCGAGCCAGGCAATGAAATCGGGCGCGAACATCTGTCGCTTGCCATAGAACATGTTGCCGCGCAGCCAGGTGCTTTCGCCACGCGACAATGACAGTGTGCGGATGTGATCGAGTTGCTCCTTCAGCGCGCCCTGGTCGACCATTTTCGCCAGGGGAATGTGCGTCGCCCGATTGACGATGCCGAACGTGACCGAGGTTTGGGCGTGCCGACGAAAGATCGTCTGCGCCATGAGCAGCTTATAGAAATCGATATCGAGCACCGAGCGGACGATCGGGTCGATCTTCCACGTATGATTGTACACGCGGGTTGCGATGTCGGTCATGGGTCGAGTGGCCGGTCTGCGTCACGGATGCGCTCGACGTCGCACGGCTCGATCCATGGCGCAACACACGTGCGCCAGCCAACCGAACCGACGCCGCATCAGATGCGATGGAACTGCAGATACACGCTGCGCCGTCCCTCACGTACCGCCTTGGCCTCGTAGCGCGTTTGTGGCCAGTCGTCGGGCCTGATCTGCCAGTCGGCGGGTCGTCGAGCGGCCCAGCGAAAGGCCGGCTCGTGCTGGAAAGCCATAGCGATCGTGCGGGCATAATCGGCGATATCCGTGCCGATCCGAAGTCCGGCGCCAGGCGCAAGCACACGCGCGAGATCACGCAACAATGACAGCCCGACAAGCCGGCGCTTGACATGCCGCTTCTTTGGCCACGGATCTGGAAACAGAATGAAAGCGCGAGCGATCGACGCAGCCGGCAGGGCCCGGATCAAATCGCGGGCGTCGTCGGGATGCAGGTGGATATTGTCAATCGGGAGGCTTTCGATCGCCGTCAGCACCTTGACGACGCCATCCTCGAACGGCTCGCAACCGATGATGTCGACGGCGGGGTTGTGGCTCGCCTGCCAGACCAGATGTTCGCCGCCACCGAAGCCGATTTCGAGCCAGGTGTCCCGGGTCGCGCTCAGTCGCGATGCTTCGAAACGTACGCGCGGCAGAACCTCGTCCCAGAGCCACTGCTGACGCTTCGAAAACTTCCGCCCACGCCGTCGGCCATAGGAACGCAAGTCGGAGAGCGCCTGTTCGTGCGCGTCGGTCGGGTCTGGATCTGGCATGGCAAAAGCTGACGAGGTTCGCTGATCGGCCCCGGCGGTCGATCAACGCCGCTTCTACA